>CALKWL010000041.1 GCA_938004235.1 uncultured Gammaproteobacteria bacterium | reverse complement strand
ATTGACTGACGTGACTGGAGTTCAGACGTGTGCTCTTCCGATCTATACCGGCATTGGCATTGCGCTCGTCACGCGAATACTGACTCATGCCATTGGTCACCACCCGCCCGACTTCCGAGGTCGCCGCCACCACCGTACCGCCGGGACACATGCAGAAGCTGTACACCGCGCGTCCATTTTTGGCATGATGCACCAGCTTGTAATCCGCCGCACCAAGCAGCTTATTGCCCGCATTCACACCCAATCGCGCCCGATCAATCAAGGATTGCGGATGTTCGATGCGAAATCCAATCGAAAACGGCTTGGCTTCCATGAACACACCACGCTGATGCAGCATCTCGAAGGTATCGCGCGCGCTATGTCCCAGCGCCAGCACCACGTGGTCACTGCGCAGGGTTTCGCCACTGGCAAGCCGCACACCGCGCACATGCCCGGCTTCGATCAGCACATCGCTCACACGCTGCTGAAAGCGCACCTCGCCGCCCAAACGCTCAATCTCGTGACGCATGGTTTCCACCACACCGACCAAACGAAAAGTGCCGATATGCGGCTTGGCAATCCAGGCAATTTCCTCCGGCGCACCGGCCTTGATGAACTCGTCTATCACCTTGCGCCCATAGTGCTTCGGATCCTTGATCTGGCTGTAGAGCTTGCCATCGGAAAACGTACCCGCCCCGCCTTCACCGAATTGCACATTCGATTCCGGATTCAGCTCGCCCTTGCGCCACAAGCCCCAGGTATCCTTGGTACGCTCACGCACTGCCTTGCCGCGCTCCAGCACAATCGGCCGAAAGCCCATCTGCGCCAACACCAGCGCAGCAAAAATCCCGCACGGGCCGAAGCCGACAATAATCGGACGATGCGCCAGACTCGCAGGCGCTTGAGCAACAAAGTGATAAGCCATGTCCGGCGTAGGTACCAAGTGACGGTCATCAGCGCAGCGCTGCAACACCGCCGCCTCGTCCTTGAGCTCCACATCCACACTGTAAATCAGCAGCAGGTTGTTTTTCTTGCGCGCATCATGACTGCGCTTGAAGATCGTAAAGCCCAAAAGCTCATCCGCTCTAATCTTCAAACGCTGCACAATCGCCGCCCGCAGGGCTTCAGGGGGATGTTCCAGCGGCAGTTTGAGTTCGTTTATGCGCAACATAGGTGCTTCGTTATTCCCGCTCAATGAGCAAAAAGAAAGCTACAACATTGATTTGTAGCGAATATTGAGCCATCCATTTTGGATATCACTAAAACTTACGCAAAAACAAGTTTTAGCTCCCTCTCCCCTTGTGGGAGAGGGTTGGGGAGAGGGGGCTGAGGTGTCTGCAAAAACAGAGGCTTATGCCGACTTCTTCACCCTATCCCCACACCTCCCCCATCAAAGGGGATCGGATGTTACGACAGGGATGCCTTGTGTTTCCATAAACGACTACAGCAGGCACGCATGGATATCCTTGGTCATCAGGTACAGGTGGTACGGATCCAGCGGCGACGGCATGAATCCAAAATGCTGATAAAACTCGACCGCCTGCTCATCCTTGGCATGCACAACCAAAGCTCTCGCTGCAATGATCGCCTGAGCCTGAAGAAACCGTTTCAGCGCATCCTTGAGCAGTCCGGCTCCGATACCAGACCCCTGCTCCGCCCGATCCACGGCCAACCTGGACAATAAGGTGAGTGGAATCGGATGCTGTGCCAGTCCTTTGGCAATTCGCGCTGGGACAATGTCGTATTCCGCCGAGGCAGCAGCCAGCGAGTAGTAGCCGATAACACGCGTTTCGCCTCGCAGGGCAACGTAGGTTCGGGCACTCTGGTTGCGCTGGTCCGGCAGGGCATGCCGATGCAGAAAGCGGTTGAGCGCTTCGTTGCCGCAGTCGAATCTGGAAACATCATGAGCCTCGGCCAGAAGTTCGGGGCCTCGTAGCAGCAACGTCATTGGGTTTCGAAGACGCTCGGTTTCTTCAGCAGCTCCCTCAGACGCGGAATCGATTGAGCCGGTTGATCGAGCGCCGTATAAAACGCATTCATCTGATCTTCGGACAGAACGAAGCGCGTCTGCGATGCCAAAGTCTCATCGGCAACGCTACGTACCGCGCGAAGAACGAATTCGCTGATGTTCAGGTGCGACAGGATGGCGGCCTGACGGATCCGATCCTTCTCTGCCGAAGCAAGACGGATTTCGATGCGTTCTTCTTTGACTGTGGCTCCCATGATGCACACCTATTCATAATGTACGGACAGTATACGGGTTAACGTAAGTCCCACAAGCGGGAGGAACATACTCAAGCGGTTTGACACATGTCAGACCATCCAGCCATGGCAAATTAACGGACAGCACTTCCAGGTAGAGAAAAAGCAGCGCGGCCAACGCTTGATTTTGCGTCGATGACGAAACATGATCCTTCATAGCGGGCGCGGAGAGGAGTTTCACGACCTCCGCCGTCCCCATATCCCGAGGATGCCGATTGTTATGGAAAAAGATGAAGCGATTGATCCAATGCTGATACGCCTGCTCCGTACGCAAGCTGTAATGCTTGAGGCGGATGCTGACCCTCACCCCATCAAGCAAGCGTGGAGCAGCAACGCCGTGTTTGTCAGCCGATACCGCCGTCATAACAGACAGACCTCCTTGTCAAAACAAGGACTTATCTTGTCATCAGACTTGTTACACGGCAACTTCTTATTGAGTTATACGGCGCGAGCGCCGTATAAAACACGTTATGCACCAAGAAGTCAGGGGATAGTGCGGCACGAATGGAAGCAGACAAACACATGAATGAAACACCCCAGCGCAGCCCATTATTAAAAGGTCGTGCCTTGGTCGTGTTCTGGATGGTCTTCTGCGTCGTGATGGGTGGTGGTCGCGTGTGGGTGTGGTCTCAGGGAGTGGGGAATGTGTACGGCCTCTACTTCGGGCTCGCGTGGTTCATTCCAGTGCCCTTCTTACTCTGGGAGTACTTCCGTCGTGCATAACCAGTCGCTCCATCGGACGTCAAAAAGGCTAGCGCCTTTTTGCCGCCGCTGAGCTCGTCGTTAGAGCAAGAAATCAGGAGGAATTCTTTTGACTTCAGACAGCATCGTGACGCTCACTGGCACAGTGGTTACGTTGCTTGGAATGGCTATTACCATCTGGCAAGCCTCACAAGCAAGGAACTACAAGAACCAGATCAAGTTCGACATTAGAAAAATAAACCTCGCGAACGTGACCGAAAGGCTAAAGCGCGCACAGGACGAAATTCGACGTCTCCCGACCTCTGCGCAGGCTGTTCCTCGCGGTGTAAAGCCTCTCGAACTTATTCATAAGATCAGAGAGCAATTTGATATTGCGTTAGGCACCTTGGATGCATCAGGGCCTGATGCAGGCGTGCGGGGGCTTCTCGTTGAAGGGCAAGGTAATTTGAATGCCTACGAAATATCATGGAATTCTGGGAATCCTAATCCGCAAGATGTTCATGAGCTTCAGGCAAAGATGCAAGATGCCGTGTCAACCTTAAGTACGACAATCTTTCAAATGGAGGGAAAAGCATGAGCATTGACGAACTTGCAGAGGAGCTTCAAAAGCTGAAGTACCAAGTGCGGGTCCTTGGGGAAACCGTCGATTATGATGCTCATCCGGTTGAATCGCTGATTCTATCTATGGATTGGGGTGAAGGAGATATTGATCGCGCTCATGATATTTTCGAGACGTACGACAACAAGTTAGAAGCAAAAGAGCCTATCAACTGGACTGAGTTCGAGATGGAGCTAAGGACTGAGTTCAATATCGGATATCAAACTGTGAAACGCATAGTCCTGGCATTTTTTAAGAACCACCAGTGGACAAATGTATGTTACGGCTACGCCATGAGCTTCGAGCCGACAACCCCTGTCGAATTCCACCAGATCACTCGTGGCGGTGAATAGCTCTAACACGGCGCTCCACCCGACCGCGTACCGCTGCGCGGCTCGCGTCGGGTGAGCTTGGGCGTTAGAAGTAAAACGCCGCATGAATCCATGCGGCGTTTTTGTTGGTGGGCTCATCCCTGAACCCTATATCCGACCACTCAAGCCCGAGTGATTACTCCCACTCAATCGTGCCGGGCGGTTTGCCGGTAATGTCATACACCACACGCGAGATGCCGCGTGTTTCGTTGACGATGCGACGGCAGACCAGATCAAGGAAATCGTAAGGCAAGTGCGCCCAGCGTGCGGTCATGAAGTCGATGGTCTCAACGGCGCGCAAGGCCACAACAAAGTCATAACGCCGCCCGTCGCCCATCACACCGACCGAGCGCACCGGCAGGAACACGGCAAACGCCTGGGAGGTCTTGTCGTACAGATCGTGCTTGCGCAGCTCTTCGATAAAAATCGCATCCGCTTTGCGCAGCAGATCGGCGTAGTCCTTTTTTACTTCACCCAGAATGCGTACGCCCAAGCCGGGGCCGGGGAAGGGATGGCGATAGACCATTTCGTACGGCAAGCCGAGTTCCAGCCCCAGCTTGCGCACCTCGTCCTTGAACAGTTCGCGCAGTGGTTCGAGCAGTTTGAGGCGCATGTGCGCAGGTAGGCCGCCGACGTTGTGGTGGGACTTGATGACATGCGCCTTGCCGGTTTTGCTACCCGCCGACTCGATGACATCCGGGTAGATGGTGCCCTGCGCCAGCCACATGGCGTTGGGCAGCTTGTTGGATTCTTCTTCAAAAATCTCGACGAATACACGACCGATGATTTTGCGCTTGGCTTCAGGGTCGGCCTCGCCTGCCAACTCACTCAGGAAGCGCTGTTCGGCATCGACGCGAATGACGCGAATGCCCATGTGCTGGGCGAAGGTCGCCATCACCTGATCGCCTTCGCTGAGGCGCAAAAGGCCGTTATCGACAAACACGCAGGTGAGCTGGTCACCGATGGCGCGATGCAACAAGGCCGCCACCACCGAGGAATCGACCCCGCCGGACAGGCCGAGAATGACCTCATTCGTACCAACTTGGGCGCGAATTTTTTCAATGCTCTCTTCGATTATGTTGGCCGGAGTCCACAAGCCCGCACAGCCGCAAATCTCATGCACAAAACGATTCAGGATGCGCTCACCCTGGCGCGTGTGGGTGACTTCGGGGTGAAATTGCACGCCATAATAATGACGCGACTCATCGGCCATGCCCGCAATCGGCGCACCTTCGGAACTGGCCATGAGTTTGAAGCCGGGCGGCATATCGACGACGCGGTCGCCGTGACTCATCCAGACATCCAGCAAGCCAAAACCTTCGGCGGTCTTGTGATCTTCAATGTCCTTGAGCAAGGCGGTATGCCCGCGTGCGCGCGCCTGGGCAAAGCCGAATTCCTGATGGTCACTGGTTTCAACCTTGCCGCCCATTTGCGCCGCCATGGTTTGCATGCCGTAGCAAATGCCCAGCACCGGAACGCCGAGTTGAAACACGCTTTCGGGCGCACGCGGCGGATTGTCTTCCGTGACCGACTCCGGGCCACCGGAAAGAATCACACCCTTGGGTGCGAAGGCACGAATCGCGGCATCGTCCATATCCCAGGGATGCAGTTCACAAAACACGCCAGCTTCACGCACACGACGAGCAATGAGTTGAGTGTATTGCGAGCCGAAATCGAGAATCAGGATACGGTCAGAATGAATGTCGTGCTGCATGGAATAAATCCGAAAATGACTACAAAAAAAATTAAGCCACAGAGGACACAGCGTGCGCAGAGTTAAAACAATCCGTTCATTCTCTGCGTGCTTTGTGGCCTCTGCGGCAAAAATGTTTTAGGGCACTTTTATAAATCCGCTGAAGCCGCGTTTGCTGCACCAAAATCCGGCTCAAAATGCTCACATACTGCGTGTATGCTGCGCTTTTTCGCCGGATTTTGGCTTGCCATCATCGCCTTGATCGAATTTATAGAAGTGCCCTTTAAAAAAACCGATCAATCCATGCGGTAGTTGGGCGCTTCCTTGGTGATCTGCACATCGTGGACATGGCTTTCACGCAAGCCCGCCGAAGTCACGCGCACAAACGACGGCTTGGTGCGCAGTTGCTGAATATCCGCACATCCCACGTAACCCATGCCAGAGCGCAAACCGCCCATCAGTTGATGCACAATCGCCGCCATCGGCCCCTTGTAGGGTACGCGACCCTCAATGCCTTCCGGCACCAGTTTGTCGGCGGCATTCTCGCCCTGGAAATAGCGGTCGGACGAGCCCTGTTGCATGGCACCAATCGAACCCATACCGCGATAGGCCTTGTAGGAACGCCCCTGATACAGCTCAACCTCGCCCGGCGCTTCTTCCGTGCCAGCGAACATGCCGCCGACCATCACGCAATCCGCACCCGCCACCATGGCCTTGACCAAATCGCCCGAAAAACGGATGCCACCATCGGCAATCATCGGCACGCCGGTACCTTCCAGTGCCCGGGATACATTGGAAATTGCCGTGATTTGCGGCACACCCACACCCGCAACAATGCGCGTGGTGCAAATGGAGCCAGGGCCAATGCCGACTTTCACTCCATCCGCCCCGGCCTTGACCAGATCGAGCGCTGCCGCCGCCGTGGCGATATTGCCGCCGATGACCTGTACTTGCGGGTAGTGCTGCTTGATCCAGCGCACGCGATCCAGCACGCCCTGAGAGTGGCCGTGCGCGGTATCGACCACGATAGCATCTACACCAGCCTCAACCAGCGCGGCTACGCGTGCGTCCGTGTCTGCGCCCGTCCCCACAGCGGCGCCCACGCGCAAACTGCCGTAGGCATCTTTGCAGGCATTCGGGAAATCGGTGGATTTCTGAATGTCTTTGACGGTAATCATGCCGCGCAGGTGGAAATCATCATTAATCACCAGGATTTTTTCGATGCGGTGTTTGTGCAGCAAAGCCAGAACCTCGTCGCGGCTGGCGCCTTCATGCACGGTCACCAGCTTGTCCCTCCCGGTCATCACAGTGCTCACCGGCGCATCAAGCTGGGTTTCAAAGCGCAGGTCACGGTGGGTGACAATACCCACCAGATTGGCGCCGTCCACCACCGGGAAGCCGGAAATATTGTGGTAGCGCGCCATCTGATTGACTTCACGAATGCTGGTCTGGGGGGTTACCGTGATCGGGTCTTTAATCACGCCGCTTTCGTATTTTTTTACCTTGCGCACGTGACGCGCCTGCTGTTCGGCTGACATATTCTTGTGAATGATGCCGATGCCACCTTCCTGGGCCAGCGCAATGGCCAAAGCGGCTTCTGTCACCGTATCCATGGCAGCGGACACCATGGGGATATTCAGTACGATGTCGCGCGTCAGGCGCGTCACCAAAGAAACGTCTCTCGGTAAAACGACTGAGAGCGCGGGAACGAGGAGCACGTCGTCGAAGGTTAGGCCATCCTCAAGAATGCGAACCATAAGATAGACTTTCCTTTGCAACAATTTTTGCGATTATAGAGATTGCCCCTTGCCCGGTAAACTCAATCCTTGAAGACGGTCAGCCGTATCGACCGCACACGCGCTCACTAAAATGTCAACCCAGAGGATGTATCGCATTATGAAGCCCAGCGCCATGTTCAAGACCCTGACGATCGCCGCTGCCCTGGCCGCACTGACGGCCTGCGCCAGCACCCCCGAAGCCACCGGTTCGTCTGCGGATTACGACAAAGCGCTTTCCGAGGCGAAAACAGCTCAAGCTGCCGCCAAGAAAGCCAATAATCAGTGGTTTTACAAGGAAGACCTGATTAAGCAGGCTGAAAAAGCGGCGGCTGATGGCGACTATGCCAAGGCCACCAAACTGGCTGAAAAGGCCAAGTTCCAGAGCGACATGGCCGTCAAGCAGGCCGCCGACCAGAAGAACGCAGGTTCCTACCCCGCACGCTAATCAGCTAACGATGCGCCAATAAAAAACGCCGGATTGATCTCCGGCGTTTTTTATTGCAGCGAGGGCGGCTGAGGGCTGAAAAACTCATCCATGAGTTTTTCAGCCCGACCGGATTCGGCAAGCGCCCATCAACTGACTGGCGTGCGAAACACCCGTGTCCCGCCCTATCAGCCGGCTAAAATGCTTACTTCATCAACCTGGCAGCCTGTCGGGCTTGGGCGGCTGAAGCGAAAAAGTCGCCGACCGAAGACAGATTTTGACGATTTTTTCGGCAACAGCGGGGACTATTGGCTAAAAAATCGGCGAAATATGGATCGGTCAGAACAACGCCGCCTGGAGCGGTGTTGGGATGCGAAGCATCACCCGCAGGGCGGAATCCATGAATGGATTCCGCAAGCTTTTGCAGCCAGATCGCCTCAAGTCCGACAGGCTGCCGGCAGGGCTCAGCCCACACGATCGGAAGCCTTTAGCGTCACCAGCTCTTCACTGCTGGTCGGGTGAATCGCCACCGTGTTGTCAAAGTCCGCCTTGCTCAGGCCGGCTTTCACCGCCACGCCAAAGCCCTGCAACATTTCGTCCGCGCCGTCGCCGATAATATGCACGCCCACCACTTTTTCATCCACGCCCGCACAAACCAGTTTCATCGCCGTGGGTGATTTATATTCAGCCATGGCATATTTCATCGGCGTAAACCCGGTCTGATACACGCTCACTGCCGTACCAAACTTCTCGCGCGCCTGGGCTTCGGTCATACCCACGCTGCCCATCGGCGGATGTGAGAACACCACGCTGGGGATGTTGTCGTAGTCGAGCTTGGCTTCAGCCTGCCCGGCGAACAGACGCATCATCAAGCGCCTTCCTGCCGCCACCGCCACCGGCGTGAGCGCCACGCGCCCGGTGATGTCGCCAATGGCATACACCCCCGGCACATTGGTGTTCTGGTAGGCGTCAGTCGGCACGAAGCCGTTGGGCTGCACCTCGACCCCCGCCGCATCCAGCCCGATATCATCGGTGTTCGGTTTGCGCCCAGCGGCCCAGATCACGCAATCAAACGGCCCAAGCGCCTCGCCCTCGGAACCGTCTATCACAATGCCCTCATCGGTCTTGCGCAACCCGGCGGTCTTGAACGGCATACGCAACTCGATCCCCTCATGGCGCATGTGCTCGCTCAGTGTTTCGCTCAGCATCAAATCGAAGGGCATCAGGATGCGCGGCGCAATATCTGCCACTGTCACCGCCGAGCCAAACGAGCGCATCAATCCTGCAATTTCCACACCGATATAGCCGCCGCCCAAAATCGCCACACGCTTGGGTTGCTCATTCAGTGCAAAAAACCCATCCGAAGTTATGCCCAACTCAGCGCCGGGCACCGGCGGCACAAACGGACGTCCGCCTGTGCTGACCACGATATGCGGCGCGGTGTACTGAACGCCGCCCGCCTCGACGATATTGGCACTGACGAAGCGGCCATGCCCTTTGACCAGCTCAATCCCCAGATCCTTGACGGCATACCCCTCCCACCAGTCGCCTATACCCTTGACCCGCGCACGGCGCGCATCGACCAACGTCCTCCAGGAAAAGCCCTTCATTTCCACATCAAAACCGAAACCCGAGGCATTGCGCAGACTTTCCGCCACCTGCGCGCCGTACCACATCAGCTTTTTCGGCACGCAACCCAGATTCACGCAGGTTCCCCCCAAAGCGTGCGGCTCGATCAGCAGCACGCGCTTGCCCAGCTGAGCGGCGCGTTCAGCAGCGGCTAGGCCGCCGCTGCCTCCACCTAAAGCAATCAAATCAAAAACGTGCGGGGTACTCATAATGCTTCCTCTGGAGTTGCTTGAAATTAGGTGCGGGCAAACCGAAGCTGCCCGCTCTGGTCAATCATGACCTCAAACGCATGTCACACTCATGACTTCGCCGCAAACCAGGCGGCCAGATCATCCGAGCCGCCGATATGCTTACCGTCAATGAACACCTGCGGCACAGTCTCGCGCCCAGTGGCCGCACGCAGACCGCGCAGCGTGACCTCATCGCCGCCCACAGTGACTTCATCGTAAACCATACCCGCATCCGCCAGCATCCCCTTGGCGCGTGCGCAGAACGGGCAACCGTCGCGGCTGAACACCAGCACCGAAGCCGGCTTGTTCGCGCCCGGAACCATGTAATCCATCATGGTATCTGCATCGGAAACTTCGTAAGGGTCGCCCGGAACATCCGGCTCGATGAACATTTTCTCGATCACGCCGTCGCGCACCAACATGGAATAACGCCATGAACGCTTGCCGAAACCGAGAGCATCCTTGTCCACCAACAAGCCCATGCCCTCGGTAAACTCGCCGTTACCATCAGGAATAAAAGTGATATGCGGCGCGCCCTGATCCTTCGCCCACTCGTTCATTACGAAGGTGTCGTTCACCGACATGCACACGATGCTGTCCACGCCGTTCTCAAAAAACAGCGGCGCCAGCTCGTTGAAACGCGGCACATGGCTCGACGAACAGGTCGGCGTAAACGCGCCCGGCAGCGAGAACACGATCACGGTCTTGCCTTTGAACAGCTCATCCGTCGTAACATCCACCCACGCATTGTTCTGGCGGGTATGGAACACAACATTCGGCACCTTCTGGCCTTCACGATTTTCAAACATGATGCACACCTCGATAAAGTTAAAACCAGGCTTTAAAACCAATCCCTGCGAACATCCCCAACGATTTTGGAGTTCGGGTTCAGAATAGACAGCAAAACGCCTGTTGTGAAATTGGAATTTCACAGACACACCATAGTCAAAGACTATCACCACCCGGGTAAATGCCATGAACATCGACCACTACGCCGTTATCGGCAACCCCATCGCTCACAGCAAATCTCCATCCATTCACAGCCACTACGCCAAGCAGACCGGGCAAGCCATGGACTACACCCGCCTGCTCGCCCCGCTGGATGAATTCCGTCAGACCGTTCTCGATTTCCGTGCCGCAGGCGGGCGCGGACTGAATGTCACCGTCCCGTTCAAACTCGAAGCTTATGCGCTTGCTGACCGCCTAAGCCCGCGCGCCCAGCGCGCCGGCGCCGTCAATACGCTTATCTTTCACCCCGACGGCAGCATTGAAGGCGACAACACCGACGGACTCGGACTCGTACTCGACCTGCGCAATCACAGCGTCACGCTGGCGAATGCCGACGTTCTGCTTCTGGGTGCAGGCGGCGCGGTCCGCGGCGTACTCACTCCTTTGCTGGCCGAACGCCCTGCTCACTTGGTCATTGCCAACCGCACGGCGGACAGAGCGGTTCAACTTGCCCAGGATTTCGCCGACCTGTGTCCCAGCGACGCCTTGCGCGGATGCGGCTACGCAGATCTTGGCGGACAGCGGTTCGATGTGATTATCAACGGCACCTCCGCCAGCCTGAACGGCGAACTCCCCCCCCTGCCCGACGGCCTGCTCAAACCAGGCGGCACAGCCTACGACATGGCTTACGGCAATGAACCCACCGCCTTCCAACGCTGGGCGCAAGCCCACGGCGCAAGCCTGGCACTTGATGGATTGGGCATGTTGCTTGAACAGGCGGCGGAGAGTTTTTATCTATGGCGCGGCATCAGGCCGGATACCCAGGCATTGCGTATGGCCATGCGTTAGCAGCCTGAGACTCTGTTCATGACCCCACTGAACGCTACGTTGCAAGCGAAAAACGGCAGAAAGATACAGGGCGCGCATAAAAAAGGAGACATGATCCTCATGTCCCCTTTTAAACTCAAAACTTTTTAGACTTAACTGACTGGCATTGGGATCGAGGGGGGCGTTGATCGCGACCATCACAGCCCCTCGCTACCCATCAGGCTGTCTCGTTGATCTCTCCGACGAGAGTTATCAGGCTAGAAAGACGCTCAGGGCATTGTTTGGCGGCTTCGCTCATGATCCGTTTGAAGCAGGCTCTGAAACTCTCAACCTCGCGGCAAGCGCGAACGTCTTCCACAAGAGCTGCGGAGCTCGTTCCGAAACAGTCCACGCAAAAATCGGTCAGCAGAAACTTGGCTTCTGACAGAATGATCTCTTCCTCAATGTGGATCGCGTCCAAATTCAGCAGAGAGTCAGCGTGATCAGTGGGGGGCACCGGCTTTACCGGACTCTTGGCCTGGGATAGGGGGGACTTGATCAGAGAAGCAATGTGTGTAGTTACCGAGCTGGGCGACGGCTTGCTGGAAACGACAAAACCCTGTGCAATCAACATTCCAAGCTCGGTATGGAGGTCGTCCACGGGAAGCACGCTTTTTCGCAGGACATCTTCGAGCGATTGGGTACTCCCCAGCAGGACGATGAGGCTGCGTTTCCTGACATCAAGCTTGTGGGTGCGTTGCTTGAGTTCCTCTTCACCCTTGGGTGTGAGTTGCAGCATTTCCATGATCTAGCACCTCGTGTGTTTTTTCGTGAAGTCGATACATTACGGATATGACTTCAGAGCTTCAGACGGGCAATGGATTTCTGAAGCATGCCAGCCGTCTTACCAAGCCGTTTGACGGTCTGTTGCACGTCGGTGAGATGCTCTTCCGTGGGTGCCTTAGCGTAGACCTGAGCCGTCTGTTCAAACCGCTGCACTTGATCCGTGAGCGCGCCAGCGTTCTCCTGAATCGAGGATGTCAGGTTGGTCAGTTTCATTTGCATCACTTTGAGTGAGGCCATCAAGCTGGAATCGTCACCTCCTTCGAGCGGGATATCCACGCCGAGATCACCATTCGCAATCATCCTCATGCAATGGGCAGCATCCTGTGGCTCACCGCCCAGCTGGCGCAGGATGGTCGAACGCATACGGAACACCATGAGCGCCGAGAGTGCGAAGAGCAGACCCGCCACACCCAGGAAGACGCTGGATTGTTTCCAAAAACGTGCGTCAATGTCATCGATGTAGAAGCCAATGCCGGGCATCCAGCCCCAAGCATCGAACTTGAGTACGCCATTGAGCTTCGGATAGCGTTTTGTCTTGTCCGCATCCCCTGGCTTGGGGGCGTTCAGTTCAAGGAAGGCGATATTGCTTTCACTCGATGCAAGCGCATCCCAGTAGGCCTGCACGGTCGTCCTCCCATCTGGAAGCATGCCGCCGTTGTCCGGTTTTTCCATGCGACTGGGAATCGGATGCATGACGAAATACTCGTCCTTAAGACCACGAATAAAGAAATAGTCGTTTTTATTTCGCTGGGCACCGAGAGACTCCTTGGCACGTGTCTGAGCCTCGTCGCGGGTCATTTTTCCAGAGACTTCAAGGGCGTGGAAGTGATTAAGCTGAGCTTCCGCGAAGACCAGAAGCTGGGTGATCTGTGCGCGGCGTTCGTCGAGCATGCCCTGACGCATGCTGTAGAGTCCAAAGACCCCCATAGCGATGAGACTGAGCAAAGAGGCGGCGATAATGATGAGGACACGAGTTTTAAGGCGCATGAGCAAAGCTCCCTGGTTCTAAAGGTTTAAGCGAAAATGCGCCAGCGCAAGGCCAGTTTTTTGATGCTGTTCAGGAAGCCTTTGGCCAATTTGGATTGTTCGCTCTCGGGAACCTTGACCGTGCGTTGGCGAGCCACGTAGCGAACGTCTTCGATGCAGCGAATGTGTTCTTTCATGGCGGCGGAGACGGCCAGTTGCAGCACCGTTTGGCGGATCGGCTTGGTGGCGAATCGGTAGATGCGTGCCCGGTTGATCAGACGAACGACCAAATCGCTATCGGCGCTGCGCATGAGCATCACGGTGATGATTTCAGGGAAATTGTTCTTCAGGACATGCAGCAGGTCGCCGGCATCGTCCTCGTCGAGCAGGGCGTCGCCGACCATGACGCCGATGTCGTTGTTTTCCAGGATGTGCAACGCTTCCTGGATGTTGGAGGCATGGTGCAGCAGGTAGTCGTCGCCCAGTGTTTCGGCGACTTGTAATCGATCGCTTTCGTTGGCATCGAGCAGCAATATGCCGGCATGGCGCCCGGCGATCAGTTTTTTGTCTTGCTGTTCGAGCGCCGCCAGGGGCACCGTCTGCGGCACTTTGATCTGAGCGATTTCGACCGCTTCGGCCAGCGTGGCGCGGATTTCATCCTGCTTCCAGGGCTTGTTGATGAAACGAAAGACTTCGGCCTCGTTGACCGAGCCGACGATGGCAGACAGGTCGGAATAGCCGGTGAGCAGCAGGCGCACGGTGTTCGGCGATTCCTTGCGGACGCAGGTCAGCAGTTCGATGCCGGTCATTCCAGGCATGCGCTGGTCGCTGACAATGACGTCGATGGCGTTGTTGCGGATGATTCCGAGGGCTTGCTCTCCACCCGTTGCGGTAAACACCTGGTAGGTCGAAAGAAAGCCCAGGCGCAGCAGGTTGACGATGCGTTCTTCATCATCGACGAAAAGGACGCGAGCTTTGGTTTCCATGGGGGTTTCTCTTTGTATGCTGCTTTTGAATGACTCAAGCGAGAACGGCGCTTTCGGCGTTGATCTCTTGCGGCTTGATGGGCAGCAAAATCGTGAACACGGTTCCGCCCCCCATTTCGGTATCGACGAGGATGCGTCCGCCATGTTCCTGAATGATCTTGTAGGAAATCGATAAACCCATCCCGGTGCCCTTGCCGATTTCCTTGGTCGTGAAGAAGGGGTCGAAAATCTTCGGCAGGACATCGGCCGGAATACCACTGCCGTTGTCCATGATTTCGACGCGAACCGTGTTGTCGTCTGCCATGTCGGTACACAGTGTGATGACACCGGGGTGATCATCCGGCATGGCGTGGACGGCGTTGGTGATCAGGTTCAGGAAGACCTGGTTGATCTGCGACGGTGAGCCATGAATTTTGGGCACATTGCCGAATTTGCGGCGAACCTCAACACGGTTCTTCAACAGGTTGTTGGCGAGTTGCAGCGTGCTGTTGAGACCCTCTTCAACGGAGAATTCGCTGATCCGGGCTCGATCCAGTCGGCTGAAGTTTTTCAGGTTGCTGACAATTTCCGAAATCTGCTCGATGCCATGGATACCGTCGTTCAGCAGTTGATCGAGCATTTCCATGATGTGGCTGTCATGGATCTGACGAGATATTTTCTCGAACTCTAAAAATTGCTGGAGGCTTGCGTCGTAGTCGCGCTCAGTTTTGGGGATGCGCAGCATTTTGGCGAAGAGGACGCTTTGATCGGCCAGATCGACCAAGGGAGCGACCTGCTCGCGCAGCAATTCAAACGTGCCCTTGGCATAGGCAAGCGGCGTGTTGATCTCGTGGGCGATGCCCGCCACCATCTGCCCCAGCGCGGACATTTTTTCACTCTGAACCAGATAGACCTGCGACTCCTTGAGCTCATGGTAGGTCTTGTTCAGTTCAGCATTGGTCGCGTTCAACAGGCGATAGCTGTTGTACAAACGCCAGCCGGCAAATGCCAGGCCGAACAGCAGCAGGCTGGAGTAGATGATCAGTGCCAAGCGATAGCGCTGTTGCGCGATCAGCAAGTTGTTGTGCTCCTCAGCGTGGGCGTTGCCCAGGGCATCGATCTTCTGCGCAGTCGGCAGCGCGGAAAGCTCCGCCAGCAGCGTGTTGCTGGTGGTTTCCCGCTTGACCACGGTAGCGACGTGGGCGGCGAAGCCAGCGACGCGCTCCGCGGCCTCGCCGGAAAGCTGCGGCAAGGATTGCTTCAGCGTGTCGAGATCGGCGGCGATTTTATCGGCGACCGTATTGTCCGATGTGCTGATGTAGATCAGCGTCGAGATGAGCAGAGCATCGATCTCTTGGGCAATCTGGCTCCGCAATGACGCTGGCTCCTTTTCCAGGGAGGCAATGGCTTCGCGAGCCGCAGTCGGCAAGTAATTGGACGAGTTACGCAGGATGGCGTGCTGCGATTTGAAATGCTCGATCAGTTCGATCTTTTGCCCCATCGTCTGTCGGCTGTCCTGCAACAAGGGCAGGATGCGCGAGTCACCGACATCGTGCCCGCCCCAGAAGGCGCTGGTACGGCTCTGTAGCGCTTCTTCCAGCGACTGGATGACCGGCAGCGGGCTGGCGATTTGGTCGTAGTTGTTGTTCAGGCCGGTCTTGGAACGGAGCACGTCGGCGCTCCATTCCGCGTCGATTTGCTTGAGGTGACGCAAGCTGCTGACGATTTCATTCTGTGCCTCGAAATCGACGGCACGCGTCTGGAGAATGAGAAAAGCCAGGATGGCGACGAGACCCAGACCGATGCCCAGGTTGGCGATAAGCGACTTGTTCAAGTTATTTTCCCTGTGCGGCGGCGGCGGTTGTTGCGGCGGCGGCGAGCGGCTTGCCGTGGAGTTCTCCGGTCAGCGTGTGCAGGAACTGGATGATCAGCTCCTTGTCTTGAGCCGGGGCGCTACGACCCAACTGGTACTTGAACATGACATCGACCGCGTCGTTGAGCGTGCGCGCCGAGCCGTCATGGAAGTAAGGCGCGGTCAGGGCGATATTGCGCAGGCTAGGCACCTTGAAGAAGTGCTTGTCAGCCGGGCTTTTGGTGACGTTGAAGCGCCCGAGATCCGCTTCGGTCAGGTTGCCGCGCTGCTTGAAATAGTCCCCCATGATGCCGAACTGCTGAAACATGTTGCCGCCGACATTGACACCCTGATGGCAGGCGATGCAGCCGTATTGCTTGAACAGGCGATAGCCTTGAAGCTCATCAGCGCTCAGCGCTGTCTGGTCGCCGCGCAGGTATTTGTCAAAGCGCGCGTTGGGCGTGATCAACGAGCGCTCGAATGCGGCGATGGCATCCTGGATATTCTTGGCCTGCAAGCCATCGGGATAGGCGTCCTTGAAAGCTTTGAGCATGGCGTCGTCAAGCTCCAGTTTCGCCAGAACCTCAGGCCAGTTGCTGCCCATTTCCACAGGGTTGTGCACCGGGTCGGCCGCCTGGATTTCCAGCGAACTGGCACGTCCGTCCCAGAACTGGAGGAAATTGAAACCGCTGTTGAAGACCGTCGGCGCGTTGATCGACCCCTTGGCGCCCTTGATGCCGATGGAAACCGGCAGCCCGTCAACCCCGCCGCGGTCGAGTCCATGACAACTGGCGCAGGCAACGCTGTTGTCGGCGGAGAGGCGCTTGTCGTGGAAGAGTTTGTCGCCGAGGGCGACTTTTTTGGCATCCAGTTTGACTTCAAGGGGAATCGGGCGCGGCCGAATTCACCGTGGGACAGGGATGAATTCGTCGTAGGGAAGGGATGAGTCTGTTGTAGGGCTGCGTGACGCAGTGCATAGGGCATGTTGTTGATGCGCACGGTGCACGGCACCCTAGGGGATGGCGGACAATCACGGATAAAACAGGCCGGATCAAATATTTCAGTTTCCGCTCACCCTGAAAACCTGTTTACGATCTCGCCATTTAACGAAAAATGAGTAGGTGCGAATTCATTCGCAGTGTCGGTTTACGAGGATTTTTAGCCTCAAAGAAGAGCGTAAAAATACCTTCTGGTGAAACAGACTCTAGGGCACCTCGAAAAACCCGTCATTCCCGCGTATGTGGGAATCCAAGTGCTTGATATTACTGGACTCCCGCCTACGAGGGAGCGACGAAACAAGGGTTATTCGAGCCGCCCTCTATTCAACAAGTCCCTGAGTGACGGCGTAGCGCACAAGATCGGCATTACTGGCAAACCCCATTTTTTCCATCAGTCGGGCCTTGTGTGTCGACACGGTTTTGCTGCTGATGACCAATTGCCTGGCAATCTCGTTGACCCCGGTGCCACCTGCAAGCAGGACAAAAACCTGGAGCTCCCGGTCGCTCAGTTGCTCGTGGCTGATGTTGCCAGGGCTTGAACTGCTCGCCTCGAAAGCCAGGGCTTCGGCCAGGGAAGATCGGAAGAGCACACGTCTGAACTCCAGTCACGTCAGTCAAT
>CALKWL010000040.1 GCA_938004235.1 uncultured Gammaproteobacteria bacterium | reverse complement strand
AAGGGATAAGCCGTCCAATCACTTGACGTAAATGCGTTCATGAAGGTATTCAGCGAGCGCCGCGTCATCATGAAAAACGGGTCACGCACCGGAAAACGTTCGCTGCCGCATAACACCGTATGCTCAAGAATATGCGCCACCCCGGTCGAGTCCTGCGGCACCGTGCGCAAACCCACAAGAAATACATTGTTATCATCCTGCGCCGCAAGGTGAATATGCTGCGCTCCGGTTGCTGGATGCTCGAATTCATCGACATGCAGCTGTAAGGCCTCAATCCATTGACGGCGCTTGAATACAAAGGCGGAATGATGATCAGGAATCGCATTCATTAATTAAATTCTCGGTATGGGGTCTGAAACTGGAAGCGACCTGCATAACGCAGGCTCACAAGGCGCGTGATGCTACCATGTTGGGCTAACGGCGCATTGCCTAGCAGCCTGTCAGATTTGAGCGTCTGAAGCGAAAAAGTCGCCGACCGAGAACAGATTTTGACGATTTTTTCGGCAATAGCAGGGAGTATTGGCTAAAAAATCGGCGAAATATGCACCGGTCGGCGGCTTTTGCAGCCAGAACATCTCAAATCTGACAGGCTACTAGGCTAGGGACGATTGCAGAATATTCCAAGCCCAAGGCTCGCCAGGCGCCCATTCATGTTTCAAGGTCATCACTCATGAGCTCACCCATGTCTCCATCCAACAACCCCGCTCACCATGAGACTGTCTCACTCGAAGCGTTACGTTCGGGTCATCTGGACGAAACCCAACAGCGCAGGCTGTTCGAGCAGATGATGCTCGCCTGGTCTGAAGCTGCGGCAGATGCCGTCGCTCAAGAGCGTCTATTCGAAGTCGCCGATCACCTGAGTTACCGGCTGCTAAACGAGCAGCGTCATGCAGAGGCTCGCGAGGTCGCCCAACAGGCATTGCGGGCAGGCCGTGATGCCGCCTTGCTGCACACCTTGGCGCTCGCTGAACACGCTCTCGGCGAGAGTGCAAGCGCCATGACCCATCTTGAGCAAGCGTTGCAAACCCTTGGGGAGGCCGAGAACGCTGCCATGCGCGGCGATATGCTGGAACAGCTCTCGAACATGCAGCACGCGCAAGGACAGGCGTTGCGCGCCATCCAGAGCCTTGAGCGCGCCGCCGAACAACTGCGCGCCGCCAACGACATGCAAAGCTATATCCGCTGCAAAATCCAACTGGCCAAGCGAACGCATGAACTGGGCGACGCGCCGCAGTCCAGTGAACACTGGCTGGATATACTCGCGTTTGCACGCGCCCCCGAAAACGCTAAAGCCTTCAGCGAATACGCGGCACGCGCCCTACTCCAGCTTGCGGAGCTTGCGCGTGAGGGCGAAAATCCCGTCATGGAAATGAGCTTGCGACGCGAGGCGCTGGACGTGCTGGCGCAAGCAGGTATGCGCTCCGAGCTCTCAAAGACCCTGTTTCAGATCGCACGCAGTGAAAACCAGCGCGAAACGATGTGGCAGGCTGTATGGCTCATGCTTTCCTCCACTTATGACTTTGAAGGACTCATCAACGCCCACGCCTGGCTATTCATGCGCGAAGACCAAAAAACCGATACGGATGCAAGCCTTTTGGCCGCAGCTGTCTGGGCCGCGATCGAAAGCGTACCGGATGAAAAGCTGTCCCTAGATATTCCAAGACAAGCACGTCTCAAACGCCTGGCTTTATCGCATTTATTTACTTGCGCTCGCCTGCAAGGAGTACATGAAACTGAAATCGTCGCCTGGATGGAACATGAAAAGCTGCGCAGGGAAGATGATGTTGTTCAGCGCATGTTAAAACACATCGAAACCATGTTGGGAACATCGGCCTGGTTATTTGACAAAGAAAATATCAAATGAGTTTTCACGATAAAAAATGCTTTTATTGATTTGTGTTTTAACCTAGAATCCAACCGCTTCGAAAACAAACCTAAAACAACACACATAAGGAGATTCTTATGAACCTTGAAACCATCGATTTGAATCAATACTCCATCGAACAACTCACCGCACTGGTATCTCGCGCCGAGGCGACTATCCGCCATAAGAAAGTAGAAACCGCCGACATCCTGCGCAAGCAGGTTGAGCAAACCGCAGCGTCTTTGGGCGTAAGCGTCAATGAGCTTCTCGGTCTGGATAAACCCGCTAAGCGCGGCCTGGCCACAGAAACCAAAACCACGAGCAAGGTTGCACCGAAATATCGTGATGAGCACGGCAACACATGGACAGGTCGCGGCCAAAAGCCGGTATGGTTGCGTGAAGCCATTGCCCAGGGCGCCAACCTGGAAGACTTCCTGATCGCGTAATTTCCGCTCAAGGCGCGTTTTGCAATATACCCCCGCTACGGCGGGGTTTTTTATGCTCTGCGATTGATACGGCGCTCCGAAACTGACCGACCGCAATTGCGCTTCCAACACACGTCGGATTCAAAAATTCTCTGTGCCGTATCAATAACATGGATGTTTCGCACACAAGATAACCGCATAACCTATTGATTTTATTAAATTGAGCTTAGCGGTTTGTCGAACTTGAGCGGCTAAACACTCATGAATGAACTTTTTCATCCCCCTGCTCGTTCCCCTGCTTCATTGCGGCCTGAGTATCCAGCGCATACTGGTAATACGCTTTTTTACGCCCGCCCAAAATCTCCTCGGTAATCGCAGCCGCAGACTTAACCGAAACGCCGTGCTTGAGCAGACTATCCAGCAGAGATTCGGCACGCACCCCCATGCACTCCGGCACGTCTTCAGGCTCACGACCGCGCAGCAAAACCACGCTTTCGCCGCGCTGCTGATCCTTGTCCGCCTCCACCCAGGCCGCCAACTCATCCAGCGGCGCCATGCGCACCGTTTCAAAGGTCTTGGTCAGCTCCCGCGCCAAAGCCGCCTCACGCGTTCCCCCCATCACCTGCGCCATATCCCGCAAACACTCCAGCAAGCGATGCGGCGCCTCAAAAAAAATCAGCGTGCGGGTTTCAGGCTCAAGCGCCTGCAAACGCGCACGCCGCGCCGAAGCGCGCGCGGGCAAAAAACCCTCAAACACAAAACGGTCGCTTGGCAGGCCACAGACCGATAATGCGGCCATGGCGGCGCTCGCCCCGGGAATTGGCGAAACACGCACCCCAGCCTGCAAAGCCGCACGCACCAACGGATACCCCGGATCACTCACTAACGGCGTTCCAGCGTCGCTAATCAAAGCCAACGACTCCCCCGCCAGCAGACGCTGAACCAAATCACCCACCCGCTCGTGCTCGTTATGCGCGTGCAGCGCCAGCAAGGGCGTCGTAATACCGAAATGATGCAGCAGAGGACGACTATGGCGCGTATCCTCAGCGGCAATCACGTCCACCGCGGACAAAACCTCGCGAGCGCGCAGGCTCCAGTCACCGAGATTCCCGATGGGCGTCGCCACCACATATAAAACGCCTGGAATAACCGCCGGTTCGATGCTGGCAAGTGTTGTATTCATGGTTTGAGGCTTTCCTTCGCGTTGTGGTCTATCGTTATACTCTACTGCCAAGCAGCCTGTCGGACTTTGGGAATCGTAGCGAAAATCTGGCCGAGCGAGCAGATTTTGACGCTTTTTTGGACAATCGTGGTTTTTTTGCCAAAAAAAGCGGCGAAATATGCACCATCCAGGCGGATTTGCATCCGATTCTCCCAAAGTTCGACAGTCTGCTAGACAGACCGCTGAAGTACTTATTTCAGCCGCCTTTTTTAAGCGCATCAAACAACGTCCTCGCGTCCACCCAATTTCGGCTATGGCATGAATATCTGCTTTATCACTCGCCCCTTCCCCAGCCTGCTTTCCTCATCGCTGCTTGGCCTTATGTTGCTGAGCCTTCTGCTTGGCGGGTGCGCTCCCACCGCCTCACGCCCCGATCCCCAGCTTGAGCTGGCCATTACGCAGGCGGAAAAAGCGCAGGATGCCCAACGCCTGGCCAATGCCTTGTGGGCAAAATCCCTGTCTACACGGGGCGAAGAGGCCGCAAACCTGCAACTGCGCGCCATCGAAGCGCTGATCGACAGCCCCAGACCCGAAAATACCATTCAGGCCATGGCTCTAATGAAAGACCCGCGCGCCAGACCCGTGGAATGGCGACAGTTCTACCCGCGCCGCGCCATGCTGCTGCAAGCCTTTGAACTGCTGCAATACGCGCAGGCCGCCGATGCCGCGCGCGTCCTGAATAATATTCCTGCGCCGCTCGAACCCGCTGAGGCGGCTCGTCGCCTTGAACTGCTGGCGCAAGCCAGCGCCATGAGCAAACAACCCATTGCCGCCGTACAACAGCGTATCGCCCTTGATGCCATGCTCAACGGCGAGCGCCGCATGAACAACCAGCAAACCATTCTCGACCTGCTGCGCAGCATGGACATGCCGACGCTGGAAAAAGCGCGAAGCCAATCTCAGGATCCTGCCCTGAGCGGCTGGATCGACCTGAGTCTGGCCGAACGCAAGGGCGTCAAGGCGCTCGACCAATGGAGACTCTCTCACGCCAGCATCCCGCTGCTGCCCGCTCTGTTTGAACAGATCAAACGCGACATAAGCGCGCGCAAACCCGCCAATGCGCCGCATATTGCCCTGCTCCTGCCGTTCGACGTCCATTTCGAAGCCGCCGCACACGCCATTCAGGCCGGCGTCGTCCGTGCGCGCGACGAAGCCGGCGAGACATCACCCGAAGTGCGCGAATACCCCTACAGCGCGCAGAGTCAAGACTTCCGCACTCAACTGGATGCAGCCGTGCAAGCCGGAGCCATCGCCGCCATCGGCCCGCTGGATCGTCCCAACCTGCAAGCCATTGCCACGCTCACGCCGCCGGTTCCAGTCATTGCGCTCAACACCCTGGACACGGGCAGCACCGCCTCACCCAAGCTATTGCAGTTCGGACTGCCGCCGGAAGATGAAGCGGCGGCCATTGCCAGCCGCATGATCGCCCAGGGTCAAAAGCGCGTACTGGTACTGAGTCCGGCGGACGCATTGGGCGAACGCATGACCAAGGCTTTCTCCGACCAGTTGACAGCTGAAGGCGGCATGGTGGTCGCCGTGGAAAAATATACGCCCAGCGGCGGGCGGGCGAATGACTGGAACATTCGCATCCAAACTCTCCTGCGCCCCCACCCCAACCCCATCACCGGCAAGCCCTCCATGCGCGAGGACGCGGACGCACTGTTCTTTATCGCGCGCGCCGCCGATGCCCGCCAGGCCTTGCCCTACCTGCGCGCGCAGGGCGGCGGCGATCTGTCCATTACATCAAGTTCGCACGTCTACGAAGGCGCGCCCAAACCCGAGAGCGACCGCGCACTGGATGGTGTGGTATTCAGCGAGATGCCGCTGATGCTCGCCTATGTGCGCCGCCCCGGCCAAGTCGAGCCCAGTTTGTTTGAAAGTGCCGTGCGCAGCGGACAGCCGCGGCTGTACGCACTCGGCTTTGACGCCTACCAGCTTGCACAGCAGCTTGCCGCAGGCAAACCCGTGGTGGATATGCGTGGGCAAAGCGGACAGCTCAGCGCCGGCACGGACGGACACATCCAGCGTACGCCGAGTTGGGGCATATTCCGGGGCGGACTCGCCAATCCGGTAGGCGCCCCGGCGGATAGCGTGCAGCCTTGATTGCACGCAGAACTTCGCGCCAAATCGCCGGACAGGCCGCTGAACAGGCCGCGCTGGAGCATTTGCAGTGCCGCAAACTCAAGCTGGTCACGCGCAACTTCAATGTACGCGGTGGAGAGATCGATCTGGTGATGCTGGACGGAACGACCCTGGTGTTTGTCGAAGTCCGCCTGCGCAGCAGCGATCGGGTCAGCGCCTTCGAAAGCGTCAACACGGCGAAACAGCACCGTCTCATCCACGCTGCGCAATGCTTTCTTGCCGCGCATCCCGAACATGCCGCACGCCCATGTCGCTTCGATGTGGTCGGCATCCGCGCCAGCGGCGCACATCATACCCTCGAATGGCAGCAACACGCCTTTGAGAGCTCGGCCTACTAACAGGCCGTTGAACAACGGCCTGTTATGGCGGGACAGGGATGTCCCGCACACAGATCAAGCACGCAAGTGATTGATCTGTCGCTACCGAGTCCGGGCGTGTACCGGGCTCGGTAGGGCTGAAAAACTCGTGGATGAGTTTTTCAGCCCTCTACTAAACCTTGGAGAACCCATGAACCAAGCACTCGCCCAACATATTGAAGAAAGCACCGAAGCCCGTCTGGAGCATATCCGACGCAGCCTGCACAGCACCTCCTACATGCTGGCGCGTGCTGCCGACACCCTGCTGGACAGCATCATGCAAGGGCAGCGCGTCCTCCTGTGCGCACGCCGAGAAACCCTGTTCAGCGCACAAACAGCCTGCGCCCTGCTGCAACGCGGCATGGTGCAACCACGCCCTGCGCTTCCCGTCGTGCTGCTCGCCCCCCTGCCCGATGAGCAGACACATTATCCGCGCCATTTTTCCAGTCTGGCGGGCACAGGCGACGTGCTATGGATCTTTGCCCAGCATGACCACGAAGAGCTCAGCAGCCTGATCGATATGGGGCACGAGCTTGGTCTGAAGCTGATTGTTTTTGCTACGCCATTGTCTCCGAACCTGAATCAGCTCTTTGAAGAAAATGATGTCCTGATTCAACTCGCCGCGCCCAATCCGGCCAGCCTTCTGGAAAGTGGACTGAGTGCGGTTCATGCGGTGTGCGATGCGCTCGATCACCGCCTGCTCGGGATGGTCTGATGCTTAATGCAGCCCAATTTGAAGCTCTACAACACGCCGCAGGCGAGGACAATTTCAGCCGCGAACACGCCACTCTGTGGGCATATGGCATGGACAACAGTCGCCGCCACGCCCTACCAGATGCCGTGATCTACGCAAGCAGCCATGAACAGGTGCAAGCCGTCGTACAAGTCTGCACGACGCATCGCATCCCGCTGACCGCGCGCGGACGCGGCACCGGCACCACCGGCGCCACCGTGCCGATTCATGGCGGCGTGGTGCTCAGTTTCGAACGCATGAAGCGCATTCTTGAAATCAATCCCGACGACCGTCTGATCGTGGTCGAACCCGGCGTCACCAATGCCGAAGTGCAAGAGGCCGTGCGCCCACACGGCTTCTTCTGGCCGCCTGACCCCACCAGCTCGGCGTTTTGCAGCGTCGGCGGCAACCTCGCCTACAACTCCGCCGGGCCGCGTGCGGTCAAATACGGCACGGTACGCGACAACGTGCTGGCCTTGCGTGCTGTAACCGGCCAGGGCGAGGAAATCCGTACCGGCACCCGCACCACCAAGGGCGTGGTGGGCTACGACCTCACCCGCCTGCTGGTCGGCTCGGAAGGCACGCTGGCGCTCATCACCGAGGCCACCCTCAAGCTCACCCCCCTGCCCGAGGCCATCCGCACCGCCCGCGCCCTGTACCGCGACATGCAAAGTGCCGCCCACGCAGTGGCGCGCCTGATGGCGCAACCGGTCACGCCCTGCGCACTGGAGTTCATCGACGGCGCGGCCATGGACATGATCCGCGGGCACACAGCGGCCGACCTGCCCGCCCATGCCCGCGCCATGCTGATGATTGAAGTCGATGGCTCCCCGGCTTGTCTGGATGCCGCACTGGCTTCGGTGCGCCGTGCTGCCGAGGTCGATGGGCTGCTCGAATGGCGCGAAGCGGCCGATCAGGCTGAAGTCGAAACCCTCTGGGCGACGCGCAAGGCGCTCTCGCCAGCGCTGCGCAAGGTCGCGCCGAAAAAGATCAATGAAGATGTGGTGGTGCCGGTATCGCGCATTCCCGAGCTGATTGCCGCACTGGAGCAACTCGCCCAAACCCACGCCATCCCGATCATCAACTTCGGTCATGCGGGCAATGGCAATATCCACGTCAACCTGCTGCTCGATCCCGACGCCCCCGGCGCATGGGCGCGCGCGCACGCCTGTCTGGACGAGGTGTTCGCCAAGGTGCTCGAACTGGGCGGCACGCTGTCCGGCGAACATGGCGTCGGCCTGGAAAAGCGCGACTTCATCGAGCGCGAACTTAGTCTGGCCGCGCTGGCCTTGATGCGCGGCATTCAACAGGTGTTCGACCCGCAAGGCATTCTCAACGCCGACAAGGCTCTGCCGTT
Organism: uncultured Gammaproteobacteria bacterium; assembly: GCA_938004235.1. GTDB lineage: Bacteria > Pseudomonadota > Gammaproteobacteria > Halothiobacillales > Halothiobacillaceae > Thiofaba. The sequence goes on along the minus strand of CALKWL010000040.1, from coordinate 675 downwards.
GCGGGAACCCCCAAGCGCGGCATAAACTGAGCGCCCTACTCAGGGAAGCGCCGAATATCGGCGGTTCCTGTTTGCGGCAGGATGCCGCAACGCGAATAAGGGCGTAAGCCATTGATTCGCGCAGGATGCCGCGAATTCACTTCGCGGCAATTCGCGCTGAAAAAATCCATGGATGGAATTTTTCAGCATTTTCCTAAGGATCCTCGCATGTCGCTCACGCTCGGTCTTGGTCTGTCAGCTCTGATTGCCTACGCCGTCGCCATGTTGGCGCTGTGGCGGCGCCTGCCTTTGCTGCGTCAGGGCGAAACACCGGGCAAGGCGCCCGCGCTGGGCATCACCCTGATCGCCGCCCTGCTCCACGCCGCCGCCCTTGGCCTGTGCGCCTGCAATACGAGCGGCATTGATCTTGGCGTGCTCAAGTCACTCTCCATGTCGGGGCTGGTCACCGTGCTGATCGTGCTTGTCTCCAGCTTGCGTCAACCGCTGGAAAACCTGCTGCTTCCCGTGCTGCCCCTCGCCATGCTAAGCCTTGCCGCGCAGCTTGCCTGGCCTGCCGCACCGCAAAACCTGATTGGCCACCAGCCCGCGCTGGAAATCCACATCATGCTGTCTATTCTGGCCTACAGCCTGAGATCGGAAGAGCGTCGTGTAGGGAAAGAGTGTAGATCTCGGTGG
>CALKWL010000039.1 GCA_938004235.1 uncultured Gammaproteobacteria bacterium | reverse complement strand
ATTGACTGACGTGACTGGAGTTCAGACGTGTGCTCTTCCGATCTGACGCAGGTTTCTTCAGCTTGCGGCATGCTGCCGGAAGCGAGCTGTTGAGCGCATTGCGCGTTAAGGGCATCGAGCTCCGGGGTCTGTGAGACCGCAGCCACCGCAGCGATGCCGGTCACGCCGACAAGCCCTGCGGCGCCGACTGCGGCGGCCGTTTTGGTTTTGGATACGCTCTTTGTGCTGGAAGGCTTGGTCGCTGTTTTGGTTTTTGTTGAGCTGGATGCGGAAGCCTTGGTCTCAGCCGCCAGTACGGTTGTCGAACCAGCGCTGAGAAGCAGTGCGGCGCTGATGGCGAAGGGGAGAGCAAGGGTGTTGATTTTCATGATGTTAAAAGAGGTTCTTACGAAATTTAATCAGGTGTGCGTGAGGCTAACAGAAATCTTAGGATAACTCACGTCTGTGTTGCGCGGCGCATACAGTCGCGATGGGTCGAAAGCGCCGTGTTGGCTGCTAGGGCGCGATATGAGCTTCGCTCTCGTTTGGCGGGCGCTTCGGTGCGCCGCTGTTGCCCAGTATGCGGCCTTGGATTGTCTGGCCATAGAGGCTGTAGGGGGTGTCGTGGAACTTGGTGCGCGTCGCCGCAACGCTGCCGAGCCAACGCGGGTCTTGCGGGCGTTCCTGCGCGTCCATGAAATAGGCGACATCCCAGGCTTCCTGCGGGGTGAGGCTGTAGGACATGCCATAGGGCATGTTGGCGTAAATGAATGCGGCGGCATTATTGAAGCTGGCCATACCTGCACCCCAGTTGAAGGCGTTTTCGCCCCACAGCGGCGGGAAGACGACACGCCCTGCCGCCTTTTGTCCAGCTCCGTCGGCACCGTGGCACAGCGCGCAACGCGCCGCGTAAACCGTCTGCCCCCGTTTGAAGTCAGGGCTTTGAGCCGGTTTGTCAATGTCCGGATATCCACGGCCGGCGGCTTCCTTGCCTACGGGTAAGCCTGTGGCGAGCCAAAAGGAATAGGCCTCAAGCGCGACAAGAACCGGATCGCCCAGCGGCGGCGCGCTGCCGTTCATGCTGAAGCGGAAGCAGCCTTGCAGGCGTTGCTGATAGGTGTTGATCTTGTCGTTTTTAGCGCGGTAGGCGGGGTAGCTGACATAGGCGGCCCAGAGCGGCGAGGAACCCGCCATGCGTCCTGCATCGAGGTGGCAGTTTGCGCATGAGAGCGTGTTCCCGACAAACGGTGCGGCATGTTTGGGAGTGTCGAGCATGATGTCCCGCCCCATGCGAATCATGTCGCCGAATTTACCTTCAGGAATCATGTGCTCACCGGGAGGGTGAAAGCTTACGCCTGTGCCGGTGGCGGCGCTGAGAGCCGGCGTTTCAGTCGCGGCGTGCAGCGCGGTGCTTGTGAGCAACATGCAAAGAGGCAGGAGTAATCCTGCGTTGACGGAGAGCTGGGCGATAGACGAAGCGTTCATCGGTCGTTCTCTCATGACTTAGGGCTTGGTATGAGCCGGGCGAGTGTCCGGAGCTGGGAGCGGTTGAGCTGCAAGCCATGCGGCAACGGCCTTGGTTTGTGTCTCATCCATGCGCATGGCAACGGAATACATCAAGGCGTTGGCGAGGTTTTGCGGGCTGCCTTGGCGGGTGCCTGTTTTCCAGGCCTTGATTTGCGCCTCGATGTACGCCGCGGGTTGACCCGCAATAGGTGGGAATGCAGGCTGGACGCCGATGCCGCCGGATGCGTGGCAGTTGAAGCACGCGGGTATACCGTTATCCCAGTCGCCGCGCTCGGCGAGCTGGCGCCCCAGGCTGGATTGTGCGGCATCAAGGGCGGATGGGCTGGGCGCTGAGCTCGCGGGCAAGGCGCTGAAATAATCGGCAATGCTTTGAATTTGTTGGGCAGACAAGGGGTTGGCTATGCCGCTCATGATGGCATTGACACGCCGTCCGTCGATGTAGGCATTGAGTTGCTCAGTCAGGTAGAGGGATGAAAGACCGGCGAGTCGCGGGTAGCCCGCTGCGGCCATACCTTCACCATTAGCGCCGTGACATGCCAGGCAGGTGCTGGTCTCGGGAGGGGCGCTGGCCGCCAGTGCGCTGGTCAATGCGCCTAGGAGCGCCATGGACAGCCCCGTGGAAATGGCAGTGAATCTGTGTGCCGACATGTCAGAGTCTCGTGCAATACTTACAAGTGGAGGCTAGTCCATTTTGCGGAGCTTGTAACCCGCAGCGTGTGTTTTGTGTGGCGCGCTGCGAGCGGATTTGTCGCGGAACAAGTTTTGTTGCGAGCTAGGCGGCATGTATTGAGCGGCAAAATAATTCGGTGTTAGACTGCGAAACATGAAAAAAAATCCCTTGTCTGACCTGCTGATGGTAAGTGCGGGGAATGTCTTTGCTTCCATGGTGATCTCCGGGCTTTTGCTCGGCTATCTTCTGGACGGTTGGTTGGAAACGCGACCGATTTTCATGCTGAGCCTCGGTGCGCTGGGCTTGATTGGCGGTTTTCAGCGTGTACACAAGATGCTTGGCGCCAGGGACAGGGGGGCGGATGAAAGTTGAGCTGCTAGCTCGGCGTCTAATGTTTGCCCAGCTTGGGTTGACGGCGGTTCTGGCAATAGGCTGGGGCTTTTACTCGGGTTACTTTGATGCGTTCGCTGTTGTGTACGGCGGGTTCGTCAGCGCGGCGCTCGCTTGGTTGCACAAGCGGGGTGTGCGGAAAGCTGAGGAAAAAGCCTTGCACGATCCGAAGGCTGGGATGTTGATTCTTTATGTGGGGGCGGTGTTGCGCTTTTTGTTGCTCATCGCGCTCTTGGGTGTGGGTTTTGGCTTGCTCAAGTTTTCGCCGCATCCTATGCTGGCGGGGTTTGTGCTGGCGCAGCTTGGTTTTCTGTTCGTGGCGCGACGCTAAAACGGAAAAAGCAAGCGCTTTTACAGAATTTCTCAAATCCGGGTTGTCCCGGGTTTGTTTTGCCGGATCATGATTTACTTTTTGGGAGTGCAAGCGTGAGCGCAGTGGAAAATACAGGCGGCGGTACCGTCGAGTATATTCAGCACCACTTGACGAACTGGTCAGTCGGCCAGGGGTTCTGGACGCTGAATTTGGACACCATAATCGTGAGCCTTTTGTTGGGTTCGCTGATCGTATTTGCCGGAATGCGCGTTGGTCGCAATCTGGAAGTGGGTGCGCCAAGCGGTTTTCAGAACTTTGTCGAAATGGTGCTTGAGTTTGTTGATACCCAGGTCAAGGATTCATTTGGCAAGCGCGACAACGCGCTGATTGCCCCCTTGGCTCTGACCATTCTGGTCTGGGTCTGGTTGATGAACTTCATGGACTTGATTCCGGTCGATCTGATTCCGGCGGCGCTTCATGCCGTGGGTATGGATTATTTCAAGGTGGTGCCGACCACGGATCTGAATACGACCATGGCGATGGCGTTGTTCGTGTTCTTGCTGACGGTGTATTACAACATCAAGGTCAAAGGCCTGGTTGGCTACATCAAAATGTTCCTTTTCCATCCTTTTGGAAAGTTTCTGGTTCCGGTCAATATCGTCATGACAGCGATTGAAGAGCTTGCCAAGCCGATCAGTCTCGGTCTGCGACTGTTCGGCAACATGTTTGCCGGTGAGTTGGTGTTCCTGCTGATTGCCTTGCTGACTTTCGGGGCAACGATCAGTGCGGCACTTTTGATCTGGTTCCCGTTGCAGGTAGTGCTCGATGTGGCGTGGCTGATTTTCCATATCCTGGTCATTACCTTGCAGGCGTTCATTTTCATGGTGCTGACCATCGTCTATCTGGGCATGGCGCACATCACTGAAGACGAACACTAAACCCTGGCTCTTAACCCCTTTCCCATTAACCCTCAACTTAAATCCGTAAGGAGAACCGACGATGACCGCTGATATGATCGCGATGATTTATGCCTACACAGCTGTAGGCGTGGGTGTGATCCTGGCTGCTGCTGGCCTGGGCTCTGCCATTGGCTGGGGCTTGATTTGCTCCAAAACCCTGGAAGGTATTTCACGTCAACCTGAAATGCGTCCGCAACTCATGACCAATATGTTCATCTTTGCAGGTTTGATGGAATCCTTCCCGTTCATCATTCTCGCGTTTGGCATGTGGTTCCTGTTCGCCAACCCGTTCGTGGGTGCGATGCAGGCTGCAATCAAGGCGATGGGTGCTTAATTACGGCGATTGGGTACGGTGTCGGGCGCTGGTTGATGGCGTCTGCACGCGTATTCAAGGAGGTAGGCAGCAGTGAATATTACGGTTACCTTGTTCGCCCAGATGATTGCTTTTGTGGCAATGATCTGGTTGGTGAACAGATTTCTGTGGGCTCCGCTATCGAGCATGATGGAGGCGCGTCGTCAGCGTATCGCTGACGGTCTGTCTGCATCGGAGCGCGGTAAGCATGAGCTCAAGCTCGCTGAAGAGCGTGCAGTTCAGATTATTAAAGAAGCCAAAGAGAAAGCGACGGAGTTGCTTGCTCAAGCCAACAGTCGTAGCACCGAAATTCTGGATGAGGCGCGCAATAGCGCCAAGGCCGAAGCTGAACGTGTTATTGCCGGCGCTCAAGCTGAGATTGGGCGCGAAGTTGAGCGCGCCAAGCAAGAGCTTTCCAAGCAAGTGTCTGTACTCGCGGTGACAGGTGCCGAACGCATCCTGGGGCGTGAAGTAGATGCCAAAGTTCACGAGGCATCAATCGCTGACCTCGTGGCACGCATTTAAGGGGGCTTTATGTCCGACAATGCAAAAACTGCTCGTGCCTATGCTCGCGCCTGCTTCGAGGTCGCGCGCACCGCAGCTGAGCGTTCGAAATGGACTGAAATGCTGGATTTTCTGGCGGCTGTATCGCTTGATGCCGATATGCTCCGTCTGATGTCTTCGCCTTCAGTGCATCGTGATCGCTTGGCTGAGGTGATGTTGCAGGTTTCAAAAGGGCGCCTGACCCCGCAGGGGGAGAATCTCGTGCGTCTCTTGGCTGAAAATGCACGCGTTCAGGCTCTGCCGTTTATCGCTCAAGAGTTCGCCTCTTTGTGTCGCGAAGCGGATGGGCGAATGAATGTGCGCGTCGTTTCGGCACTGGAGCTGAAAGAGCAGGAAAAAATCCAGCTTGCATCGGCTTTGGGCAAACGCCTGGGTAAGGTTATTACGCTAGACAATGAAGTAGACGCGTCCCTGATAGGCGGTGCCATAGTGTACGCTGGGGATTTGGTTATCGATGGTTCAATTCGGGGTCGCCTACAGGGCCTGGCCAATGCCGTGGTCCGCTAAGGAGTTATTTTCATGATTAATCCTTCTGAAATCAGTTCCCTGATCAAACAGCGGATTGAAAGTTTTGAAGTCGGTGCGGATGCGCGCACCGTAGGCACGGTCGTCAGCGTGAGCGACGGTATCGTGCGTATTCACGGTCTTACTGAAGTCATGCTCGGTGAGATGATCGAGTTTCCTGGCAACACCTTTGGCGTAGCCATGAACCTGGAAAGCGATAGCGTAGGCTCCATCGTTCTGGGTGACTACGCGCATCTCAAGGAAGGCGATCAGGCCAAGTGCACCGGTCGTATCCTTGAAGTGCCCATCGGCAAAGAGTTGCTGGGGCGTGTTGTGGATACCCTGGGTCGTCCGGTGGATGGCAAGGGTGAGTTGGGTGCAACCCTGACTTCGCCGATTGAGCGTATCGCGCCGGGCGTGATCGATCGTAAGAGCGTCGATCAGCCTTTGTTGACGGGTATTAAAGCGCTTGATGCCATGGTGCCGATTGGTCGCGGTCAGCGTGAGCTGATTATTGGCGACCGTCAGACCGGTAAGACCGCTGTCGCGATCGACACCATCATCAACCAGAAAGGCAAGAACGTCTTCTGTGTGTATGTGGCCATGGGTCAAAAAGCCTCAACGATTGCCAACATCGTGCGCAAGCTCGAAGAGTACGGCGCCATGGAGTACACCGTTGTCGTGGCTGCCGGCGCTTCAGAGCCCGCTTCCATGCAATACCTTGCGGCCTACGCAGGTTGCGCCATGGGCGAGTACTTCCGTGACCGCGGTATGGATGCACTGATCGTGTATGACGACCTGACCAAGCAGGCCTGGGCCTATCGTCAGATCTCGCTGCTGCTGCGCCGTCCGCCGGGTCGCGAAGCCTATCCCGGCGACGTGTTCTATCTCCACAGCCGTCTGCTGGAGCGCGCTTCTCGCGTGAACGCTGACTATGTTGAGCAGTTCACCAAGGGTGAAGTGAAGGGTCAGACGGGTTCATTGACCGCGTTGCCGATCATTGAAACCCAGGGCGGCGACGTTTCCGCCTTCGTTCCGACCAACGTGATTTCGATCACCGACGGTCAGATCTTCCTGGAAACCGACCTGTTCAACTCCGGTATTCGTCCAGCGATCAACCCGGGTATTTCGGTATCCCGTGTTGGTGGTGCAGCTCAAACCAAGATCATCAAGAAGTTTGCCGGGGGCATTCGTACCGACTTGGCTCAGTACCGTGAGCTGGCGGCGTTCTCGCAGTTCGCGTCAGATCTTGATGAAGCGACCCGTCGTCAGCTTGAGCGCGGTAAGCGCGTGACCGAGCTGATGAAGCAAGCTCAGTTCAAGCCGCTGTCGGTTGGTGAAATGGCGCTTTCGCTGTTCGCCGCGAACGAAGGCTATCTGGATGATGTGGATGTGGCCAATATCGGCTCCTTTGAGATCGCGCTGCATAACTACGCACATAGTCACGCCAAGGATCTACTGGATGCGATTGGCGATAACGGTAACCTCAATGACGACATTTCCGCTGGACTGAAGAAGACCCTCCAGGCCTTCAAAGCCAACGGCGTCTGGTAAGAGAGGCAACCCTTATGGCCGGCACTAAAGAGATTCGCACGCAGATCAAGAGCATTCAAAATACGCGCAAGATCACCAAAGCCATGGAAATGGTGGCGGCGAGCAAGATGCGTAAGGCTCAAGAGAACATGCAGGCGACGCGGCCGTATCTGGATAAGATTCGGGTCGTGATTTCCAACCTTAGCAAAGCTCATCCTGAGTACACTCATCCGTTCATGGTTGAGCGTCCTGTGAAGCGCGTCGGCTTGATTCTTGTGACTACGGATCGCGGTTTGTGCGGTGGGCTGAACGTGAACCTGTTCAGATCGGAAGAGCGTCGTGTAGGGAAAGAGTGTAGATCTCGGTGG
>CALKWL010000038.1 GCA_938004235.1 uncultured Gammaproteobacteria bacterium | reverse complement strand
CCACCGAGATCTACACTCTTTCCCTACACGACGCTCTTCCGATCTTTTCATTGTCGAACGCCCCCGTAACGCGCAGAAACACCCGCTCTTGATCGGTTTGCGCCACGCCGGAGGGGCGCACCACGTTCTGCGCCTGCAAGGTGCCCAGAATCATGGCGTAATCGAGGCGCAGCCCGGCCAGTTTCTCGGTGGAAAATTCGATAAAAATCTGCTCGTCCTGCGCGCCCAGAACTTCGATTTTAGACACGTCGGGAACCAGCAGCAGGCGCGAGCGCACCGATTCAACATAATCGCGCAATTCGCGGAAATTGAAGCCGTCGGCGGTGAAGGCGTAAATAATGCCGAAGGTGTCGCCGAAATCGTCATTGAAAAACGGCCCAACCACGCCTTGAGGCAAGGTCTGGCGCATGTCGCCAATGTTTTTGCGCACCTGATACCAGATGTCCTCGACCTCTTCGGGCGGGGTGGATTGTTTCAGGTCAACGAAAATGGTGGTCTGTCCCGCCGTGGTGTAGCTGCGCACACGATCCAGGTGGCGGGTTTCCTGTAGCGTGCGCTCCAAACGCTCGGTGACCTGCTTGATGGTTTCTTCCGCCGTGGCACCCGGCCAAGCCGCGCCGACGATCATGGTGCGGAAAGTGAAGGCCGGGTCTTCACCGCGTCCAAGATTGAGGAAGGACACGGCACCTGCCACCATGGACAGGATCATCAGAAAGATGATCAGCGAGCTTTTGGAAATCGCCCATTTGGAGAGGTTCGGCCCGATCACAATGCTTTTCCTCCGGCTGGGTTGAGCAGCTCAACCTTCTGGCCGGGGCGCAGGGTCTGAATGCCTGCGGTCACCACCTTATCGCCGGGGGTCAGTCCTTGTGTCACCTGAATGCTGTTGGTGCCATAAGCGCCCACTTCGATACTGCGCATGGAAACGATCTTGCTTTGCGGGTCAACTATCCATACGGCGGCCTGACCATCGTTGGAGCGAATCAGCGCAGAGGCGGGCAATTCGATGGCCGTCACACGATCCGTCGCCATTTGCCCGGTCACGGTGCTGCCCAGGCGCATTTCGACTGGCGGCTTAATAAGCTGGATACGCACAGTAAATGTGCCGGTGACCGGGTCGGCGCGCGGTGCAACTTCGCGCACACGGCCGACGGCGGTAATGGATGGGTCGCTGGTCAGTGCCACGGTGATTTGTGCGTCGCGGGTCGCCTGGTTCTTGACGCTGGCGGGGACATCGAACACCGCATCACGCGCGCCTTCTTCGGCCACCTGGATAATCATGCGCCCGGCGGAAATGACCTCGCCCGGCTCGGCACCACGTGAGGTGACCACGCCGCCGACATTGGAAAACAGGCGGGTGTAGCCAAGGCGGTTTTTCGCCAGCGTGACTTGTGATTCTGCGGATTTGACCTGCGATTCGGCCACCGAAAGCAGCGCCGTCGCTTGCTCAAAGGCGGCCTGTGATACGGCTTTTTCGGCAATCAACTCACGCATACGCACCTGATTGCTGCGCGCCTCGATCAGCCTCGCCTGCGCCGCCAGCAATTGCGCCTGCGCCGCCTGCACGCCACTTTCCTCGTTCTCAGGATCGACGCGCGCAATCAGTTGTCCGGGCTTGATGATGTCGCCGACATCCACGGCACGCTCGATCAGGCGACCATCAATACGGAAAGACTGATTGATTTCGGTCTGCGCCTGCACCCGCCCGACCAGGGTCACGGTTGCACTGCTGGCGCTGGTTTCAATCGTGGTGTAGCGCACCGGACGAATTTCCGGCTCGACCACCTCTTCGACGGGCTGGCACGCGGTAAGCAGGCCAAGCACAGCGCACAGGGACAATAGGGCAGGGGTGTGCGAAATGTTAAAAGCATTCGGCAAACAGACAGGAAGGCGCATAGAAGTGTCCTGATAAAAAGCGGGAGCATGGCGGATGGCGGGATTCTAGACTGAAACCATGCTGGTTTTGTACGTCATGGGGTGGGTTTTGCCCTGATTTTGCGCCGCATGTGGCGAGTTGAAGAGGTGGGGCTTGATCCTGACGTATGTTTCAGGGCAGGAAGCTTGCGCGCAGGTACCACCATCAGCAATGCCAGCCCGGCAAAAAACAGAAAGGCGACATGCAAGGCATGCAGGCGTGCCTCAGCATTGATACGCAAGGCTTCCGCAATCTGCTCGGACGTGGCCGTGGTTTGACCCATGACTTCTTTTAGACGCTCGTTGCTGGCAAACGTGGGGCGGTCGATGTTGACCTGTTCGATCAACTCAGGCGGAATCAGCGGGTGATCGACAACTTCGCGATGAATCGACACGCCCAGCACCCCGACCAGAAGCGCCGCCGCAAGTGCCGTGCCCAGGCCGTTGGACAGATTGTTGATGGCTCCGCGCAGCGCGCCCACATCACCGGCAAACTGCTTGGGCGATGAGGTGACCAGCACATTGAACAGCAGGGTAATCAGTGCGCCCTGCCCCAGGCCGACCAGAATCAACCCTACAATTACCAGTGTGTTGTTCCATTCGTTATCCATGACCACAGCCAGCAGGGTCAGCGCCAGCGCGACCGACGCGAAGGCAAAGCGCGCAATGCGACGCGGTGAAAAACGCTCGTACAGGTTAATCACCAGCATGGCGGAGGTCAGAATGGCCAGCTGATAAGGAATCAGGGCAATGGCGGTGTCCATGCTGTTGCGCCCCTGCACCATCTGGATGTACATCGGCACCAGAAAACTCAGGGCATTGCCGATGGTGACGATGGCCAGTAGAGACACCGCCGCCATGCGTTCGGCCTGCGATTCAAGCACTTCCAGCGCAAGCAGGGGGGTTAACTGTGCGGCCTGCCGGCGCTGCGCCCAGGCCATGAACAACTGGATGCCGATCACACCGGCGAAAATCATCAGCAGGGCAGGTGAGATACCCAGTGGCGCCAGCGGCGCGGAGGCATGGGCAAAGAACAGTCCCCAGTCGTTGATATTGTTGAAGCCAAGGCTGAGCAGCGATATGGCGGCGAACGCCAGCACCACGCCAATCATGTCGATACGCACATGCGCAACACGAGGAATGTCTTTTAGCCGGAAGCTCATAAACAAGGTGAGCGCGGCAAAAACGATGACAAAGCCAAAGGCGTAGCGCCAGCCCAGCGTGGTCCCCACAATGCCGGCAATGAAAAATGCCGCCGCCGAAGCCACGGCGGAAACGCCGCCCAGAATGCCCAGCGCCTTGGCCTGCTGTTTGCCCGAATAATTGTGCGCAATCTGCACCACAAAGGTCGGGCCGATCATGGCTGCGCCCAATCCGGCCAGAAACTGGGCCATGAACATTACCGTGATGCTTGGACTGAAGGTCATCAAAATCGACGCAAGCAGTAAAAAGCCCGAGGCCCAGCGAAAGACCTGCGTCGAGCCGAAGCGCTGCCCGAGTTTCGCCCCCAGCATGATGAAGCCAGCCACAGCGAGCGAGTAGATGACAATCACCGTGCCAACCGTGGTCGCAGCGACATTGAATTCGCCGACAATGCCGCCGATGGACACGGGCAGGGCATTGATATTCAGCGCGGTGAGCGTCTGCCCCATGGAGACTACGATCATGGGCATCCAGGAGGCGGGCGTAGCGGTGGGTTCTGGGTTTTGGGACGTCATGCGCGGCTCAGTAGGCGGTGTTTCGGGCGGATGATCGTTCAAGGTGGGGGCTGTGTAAAATCAGGACCTCACTATAAATCAGATAAATGCCTGTATCTGATAAATGTTTTACCTCATGCCGGGGTGTCGTACGTGAAGTGGTGCAGGTTATGCTTGCCCCGTTCCATTTACGACGCACACCAACTTTGAACAGGGCAAAAATTCACAGCGGCATGCTGCTCCTGAGCGCTTTGGCAGGCGCTCATCTTCCGACTGGCGTGGCCGCCGAGGCCTATGTTCAGCCGTTCGCTCCCAGTGCGGACGCGGCCTTGGATGCGAGCGTCAAAGAGCACCTTGAGCGGGCGCTGGCGTACATGGCTCAGGGTGATGACGCCCGCGCCAAAATCGAATTCGAGGCAGTGCTGCATGTCGATGAGCTGCCCAACGACTTGCATCAGCAGGTTGAGACTTACGCCCGGCTGGCGCGTGACTATTTGCGCGGGCAGCGGCTGTTGCCTCATGCCTATGTGCTGCTTGGTGCAGGGAATTACCGGGTTAATCCAAACAAGGGGACGGATGAGTTTGGCGGCAGCAATACCGATGATCTGTTTTTCAACGTTCGCCTCGGCGGTGGCGTGACTTATTTGCTTGACGATGCTTATGCGCTGGAAGGCTCGCTGGATTACCGTTACCGCGATTACCGCTCAAGACAAGAGTATGTCGAACGCAGGGATGACAAGGATTTGCGTTGGGGTGGCGCACTCAGTCATGTGCAGGGCGATGTCAACACGTCTCTGGGCGTACGCGGGCGTGCAAGCTATCGAGGCGAAGGTCAATACCGCCATGATTATGGGGTTTTTTCCAGGCTGCGCTACACCCTGGATGCTGAAAATCAGCTGAGCGCAGGCGCTGAATTGCGTCGTCGCCAGTATCCGGTGGGCGTCTTGCGTGTGCGCAGCCGAAATATCACTGAGGTAAGCGGAGGTTGGGTGCGTGCTCTATGGGCGGGCAAGGCCAGCTTTAACCTCGCGGCGCATCTGGGGCATGAAATGGCCACCGAGGGACGTGCGGATGGCGACTCGAATTTCATCATCGTGCGCCCCAGCCTCGCGATTGAGCTGACGGACGATCTGGGCGCTTCTGTTGCAGTTTCATGGGAGCACCAGCGTTATCAGAGCGCACGCAACAATCTGAACGCGGCGGGCGAGGTATTGGACGTTGCCAAGCGCGTGGATGATCTGTTTGAGATAGGCGCAGGGCTAAGCTGGGCGTTTGCGCCGCAGTGGTCGCTTAACCCCGAGATTCTTTATAGTTACGATTCAAGCAATATCCTTGCGGCCAACTACAGCGCAACCGAGATGTGGCTATTGCTGCGCAGGGATTTTTGATCTTTGTCTTATGCCAGACAGCGCATGAATGTAATAATCACCGCCCATCAAAGCATCCAAGCATCAATTTACAGGTACCTGTTTTCATGCGAACCGCTACTGCCCTGGCTCTTGCTGTTTTAGTCATATCAGGATGCACCGTCGGCAAGGATTACACGCGACCGCAGGTGGAGATGCCCCAGGCGTGGCGGATTGACTACGCCCATGCTGCCGATGTGGTGAACAGTAAATGGTGGGAGCAGTTCAACGATCCCGTGCTGAATACCTTGGTGGATGATGCGCTGCGTGAAAACCTGGACATCAGGATTGCCGCTGCGCGGGTCGATCAGTTCATGGGTGCCTTGACGGCGACGCGCTCGCAAATGTACCCGCAATTGGGTTATGGCGCGGACATGAGCCGCACGCGCGCCAGCCGCATTGGTCAACCGCCGATTCCTGCCGGTGCGGATGCGTATTTCTCGCTGAATCAAATGGCCGTGAGCGCTGCCTGGCAGCTTGATTTGTTCGGGCGGGTGCAACGTTTGAGCGAGGCAGCGCAGGCCCAGGTGTATGCCAGCGAACAGGCGCAGCGTGGCGTGGTGTTGTCACTGGTAAGCAGTGTGGCGACCAGTTACATCGCCTTGCGTGCGCTGGATCGCCAGCTTGAAATTGCCCAGTCCGCCGAGGCCAACTTCAGCGCCACCGAACGTCTGTTCAAGCTGCGCTTCAAGTCCGGGCTGGTGTCGAATCTTGAGGTGATGCAGATCACGTCTCAGGCGCAACAGGCGCGCGCCACCATTCCCGCCTTGCAACAGGCAATTGCGGCGCAGGAAAACCTGATTTCATTGTTGCTGGGTCGCCAACCCGCACCGATCCCGCGTGGTAAAACAATTGACCAGCTTGCGGCACCGCTGATTCCGGAAGGCCTGCCCTCGGATTTGCTGCAGCGCCGTCCGGATATATTGCAGGCGGAGCAAAATCTGGTTGCCGCCAATGCGAATGTCGGCGCGACGCGCGCGCTGTACTACCCGAATATTTCGCTGACCGGAGCCTTGGGCAGCGTGAGCACGGTGTTCGCCAGCCTGCTGACCGATCCGGCTACCACCTGGCAGCTTGCCGCAGGCATCACCGGGCCGATTTTCACGTTCGGCGGCATCGAAGGGCAGGTGGCGAGTGCCGAGGCGCAGGAGCAACAGGCGCAACTGGCCTATCGGCAGATTATTTTGAACGCCCTGCGTGAAACCAATGACGCGCTGACCGGCACGCAGAAAAAGCGCAACGAGTTTGAAATGCAACGCCAGCGCGTGGAGGCGCTACGCGAGTCGGCGCGCTTGTCCAGACTGCGCTTTGACAAGGGCTTGGCCGATTATCTTGAAGTTCTGGTGGCCGAAAACGAGCTGTTCGCCGCCGAGCTGGCGGGGGTGCGTGTGCAGTCTGAACGCTATGTGCAGATCATCAACGTATATCAGGCCATGGGTGGCGGCTGGGTGGATGGTGCGCTCCAGCAAGCTCAACCCAAGCCGGATCAGGCGGCAAGTCCTGGCAAATCGTAGTCCATCACCAGCGGCGCGTGATCGGAAAAGCGCGAGTCTTTCCAGATGGATGCAGCACGCACCTTGTCTGCCAGATCGGGCGTGACCATCTGGTAATCGATGCGCCAACCCACGTTCTTCGCCCAGGCCTGGCCGCGATTTGACCACCAGGTGTATTGATCTTCCTCTTGGTTCACCTCGCGGAAGGCGTCCACCCAGCCATCTTCGTCGTAACGCGCATCCAACCAGGCGCGCTCATGCGGCAGAAAGCCGGAGTTTTTCTGATTGCCGCGCCAGTTTTTCAGGTCGATGGGTTTGTGCGCGATATTCCAGTCAGCGCAGATAATCACGCTACGCCCGGCATTTTTAAGCTCGCGCATCTTGTGCGGGAATACGTCGAGAAAACGATCCTTGCTGGCCTGGCGTTCAGGGCCTGCCGAGCCGGATGGAGCGTAGAGACTGATGACGCTCAAGTTAGCGAAGCGCGCTTCGATGTAACGGCCTTCGTTGTCGAATTCGTCCACCCCCATGCCCGCAATGACGTCATCAGGTTCGCGGCGAGCATACAGGCCTACGCCGCTGTAACCTTTGCGTTCAGCGGGTTCGTAGTAGCACGCGTAGCCTTCCGGCCAAAACACCGGGTCGCCGATTTGATCGACCTGTGCTTTGAGTTCCTGCAAACACACGATGTCGGCGTTCTGTGTGGGCAGCCAGTCGAAAAAGCCCTTGGTGGCGGCAGAGCGGATGCCGTTGAGGTTGGCGGTGATAATGCGCAGCATGGGAGTGGTTCAATATAAACAAGGTGTGCAATTCTAGCTTGGCAAGCGCATGAGCACGGAGTGATGGGCTTATGATTCGTGGGGTTGAACAGAATGAATCAAAAGGCAGCTGCGTTTGTCTTCACACACTACAGGTTCAATATTGAGGCCAACATCGTGCGTTTTATCAGTTACGTTCTTGGGGCGCTCTTTGGGGGGTGGATGATGACGATGCCATTGATGACTCATGCAGGACAGTCCGAGTCGATCGTGCTCGGCATGGGCTGTTTCTGGGGCGCGGAAAAACGCATGTCCGAGATTCCTGGCGTGCTGGATGTTGAATCGGGATATGCCGGGGGCGATGCGGCCAAGGCGGGCTATTACGATGTTTTGGGTCTGGAAAAAGAGATTCAAAGCGGGCGTGCCAAGCAGCGTAATCATGCCGAAGTGATTAAAGTGATCTTTGATCCGCAAAAAGTGGCTTTGAAAACGGTGCTGATCAAGTTTTGGGAAAGTCATGATCCGACGCAGGGCGACCGGCAGGGCAATGATCGTGGTACGAATTACCGTAGCGTGATTTATTTCGACAGCGAGGCGCAAAAGGCGGTGGCGCTGGAGACGCGCGAGGCCTATCAACAGGCGCTGACCCAGGCGGGGCGCGGCAAGATCACCACCGAGATCGCGCCGCTGCGCAACTACAACAGTGCCGAGGATTATCACCAGGATTACCTGAAGAAAAATCCGAATGGCTATTGCGGCTTGGGCGGCACCGGGGTGGCTTATCCGGGCGAAGCAGCAAAGGCGGTGGCTCCGCTCCTGGATGTGGCCAAACTACATTTCGAGCGCCAGTTGATCGTGTTCGAGGCCGAGGATTGCCCGTTCTGCAAAAAATTCCATACTGAGGTGCTGGATAGCTGGAAGGCGGCCACGCAGATTGTCGCGACCTTCAACCCCAATCCGCCCAAGGATTGGACGCTGGAAAAAGCCCTGTTCGCCACGCCGACGATTGTGCTTTTTGAGAAAGGCAAGGAGATTTCGCGCTTTACCGGCTACAACGGCGACAAGGAGCGTTTCTGGAAATGGCTTGGCTTCCAGCTACTCACGCCGGAGCAGCAAAAAATCGCCTTTGAACAAGGCACCGAACGCCCGTTCACTGGCTCGCATCTGGATGAAAAGCGTCCGGGCATGTTTGTCGATCCGGTTAGCGGCGCACCGCTGTTCCGCTCCGATACCAAGTTCAATAGCGGTACCGGCTGGCCGAGCTTTTTCAACCCGGTCGAGGGTTCCATCGTGCTGGTCGAAGATAACTCACACGGTATGAAGCGGGTCGAAGTGCGCAGCGCAAGCTCAGGCATCCACCTTGGGCATGTGTTCGACGATGGCCCGCCGCCGAGCGGCAAGCGTTATTGCATCAATGGCAATGTGCTGAAGTTTGTGCCGGATGCAGAAGGCAAGTCGGGCAAATAGTCACCTTTTCTCGCCGCGGGCTGCCTTGCCCTTGTTGATACGACGCTCGCGCTTGTCCTTGAGGTGTTCCATCAAGGACTTGGTTTTGCGCTCGTTTTCCGGTTGGTAAGGGTTCTCGTCGGTCTTGAATTGCAGTCGAACCGGGGTGGCGTAAAGCTGAAACTGCTCGCGGAAGAATTTTTCAAGATAGCGCTTGTACGAGCCCGGCAGGCGGTCGGTCTGCTTGCCGTGGATGATGATGGTCGGCGGGAAGCGTCCGCCCTGGTGGGCGTAGCGCAGCTTGATGCGGCGGCCATTGATAAGCGGCGGCTGGTGCCGGAATTGTGCGACTTCGAGTGATTCGGTCAGGCGTGGCGTGGAGAGTTTGATGCCTGCCGAGGCGTGCGCCTTTTCCACTTTGTCCATCAAAAGACCTACGTTCGAGCCGTGCAGGGCGGAAATGAACAGGATTTCGGCGTAGTCGATAAAGTCCAGACGACGGTCAAGTTCGACTTTGACGCGCTCGCGCTGGTCGGGGCTCAGCCCGTCCCATTTATTGACCGCGATAATCAGCGCGCAGCCACGTTCGAGTACAAAGCCCAAGAGATGTAAATCCTGCTCGACGATGCCTTCTTGCGCATCCACGACCAGTACAACCACCTGCGCCGCATCCACGGCCTGCAAGGTTTTGACCACGCTGAATTTTTCGATCATGTTGTCCACGCGCCCACGGCGGCGCACCCCGGCGGTGTCGATCAGCGTGACCGGCTTGCCGTTGTGCTCCCAAGGGATGAACACTGAGTCGCGGGTGGTGCCGGGCATGTCCATGGTCACCATACGTTCTTCGCCAAGCAGACGGTTGACCAAGGTGGATTTGCCCACATTCGGGCGGCCAATGATGCCGACCATCATGCCCTTGGCGTCGATGGCGTCATCATCCATGGCTTCGGGCGCGGGAGGGAGCAGGGCGATCACCCTTTCGGCCAGGCTCAGCATGCCGCGACCATGCGAAGCGACCAGCCGCACCGGCTCACCTAGGCCGAGACCAGAAAACTCAGCCAGTGCGGTCACTTCATCGGCGCCGTCCATCTTGTTGGTGACCAGGATGATCGGCTTGTTCTTACGGCGCAGACGTTCGGCAATCGTACTGTCGGCAGCGGTTAATCCGGCGCGCGCATCCACCAGAAAAACCAGTACATCAGCCTCATCCACGGCTTTCCAGGTCTGCGCGGCCATGCGCTCGTCGAGTACAGCGTCTTCGCCGGACAGTCCGCCGGTGTCGATCAGGATGACCTCGCGCTCACCTCCCTTGAAGTCGGTCGCGTGACGGTCGCCCAGGCGCGCGCTGCCGTACTTGCGGTCGCGGGTCAGGCCGGGCAGGTCGGCCACGAGGGCATCGCGTGTGCGCGTGAGCTGGTTGAACAGGGTGGATTTGCCGACGTTCGGTCGGCCAACAAGAGCAATAACGGGTTTCATGCGGCTTACGTCAAAAAGATTTGACGTGCATTGTACTGCGTTCGCCAGTGCAAGGTGCGGAAATGGCTAGGTTTATTGATCGGATGCCGACAGGCGCCGTTCGGAAAAACGCATTTGCCCATGCCAGAGGCTCAGCACAGCACCGAGTTGCCCGTTGGCGCGCGTTGTGAGCCAACCTTGTTTCAGCAGGGCGTCTAGCTGCTGGTTTGCCTGCTCCTTCGATGCGGTCAGATTGGCGTTCTGTATCCACTCAACCAGCCAGGCGCGATCCATCCTGGCATTCAGACCAAGCTCAAGATCTTGCCAGTCAAGCACCGGCGCGCGTGCGCGCAGCTGCCCGGAAAGCGTGATGCCCGCATCTGGGCGGGCGAGCTCCAGGGTTTCCAGACGAATATCGCCGCGTCCCAAAGCGTAGGCCAGGGGATTGAGGGATTGGGGCTTGAAGCGGCTGGGCGACGTTGTTGCGAGGCTGCTCCAGAGCGCATCCCAATCGACATCGTGCCAGTGCAGGCGCGTGTTCATGCGTCCAAGTTCGATGCCGGGCTTTAGTCCCAAGGCCTGAAAATTGACGCCGCGTGCGCTCGACCAGGACGCATTGAATTGCGTGGATTCGGCAAATAGCACATCAAAGCGCGGTTGTTCGATTAAAACGCTGGGCGGGAGGGCGTGAAAAACGTCGTCAGAGTGCGTTTGCGCTTCGGACGAGGGGGAAAACACCCAGGCGGCGCGCAGCGCATCGGTGCTGAAATCGCCTTGGCGGCGACCGCGATCACGCTGCAAATTAACGCGCAACGCCATATCGGCCACGATGACCTCGCCATGCGGCGCCAGCCATTTGAAACCGGGCAGGCGCAGTTCGCCGCGACAACGCGAGTGCTCGCGCATAAACGCATGTAATCGAATTTCACCCAAGGTATGCCGCGAATCATTCAGCGCCGCGCCGATGTGCAAGTCGCCGCCAAGCTCGCCCAGAACCCAGGCGCTAACCCCCTGTTTGGCGGGGAACAAACTGATGCCCCCCTTGGAGGGCAGGGCAGTTTCTATCGCAAACCAGCCCAGGCTTTTGCCTGAGGGCGTGTCCAGCCCCAGCCACGGACCGTGCCGCATTGTCAGCTCCAGCTCGATCGGTTCGC
Source organism: uncultured Gammaproteobacteria bacterium (assembly GCA_938004235.1). Classification (GTDB taxonomy): domain Bacteria; phylum Pseudomonadota; class Gammaproteobacteria; order Halothiobacillales; family Halothiobacillaceae; genus Thiofaba. Next base: position 2,254 of record CALKWL010000038.1, on the reverse strand, counting down.
GCCAAAATTCGGAGCTCAGAAGGACACGCGCACTCGATTGCCATAAGCCCTTGCGGTAATCGGATATACGAACATGAGTCTGGATATTGCCCGCCACCCGTTCGAGGGCAGGGGCAAGCCCGTTGTGCAGATACGCCCCCACCTGCCAGGGCAGAACGACGCCGATCACCAGACAGAAAAGCCCCGCCCAGACGGGCAAGGCCAGGTTTCTTACTGAAAATCTGCTCACAATGGCGTTGCGCGGCGCGTTACGGCACAAAGCCTGTGGCGTCACTTACTGCTGGGCGTGATCGCCGTCAGGCGCCCTTCGCGCGCCTCAATGAAAATGCGCTCGCCATCCGAGACAGGCGCACGCGGAATTGCGCTGTTTGCCGGGCGCGAGCGCGCCAGCAGACGCCCATCCTCGGCGGCGAACCAATGCACATAACCTTCCTTGTCGCCGACGACCAGCTTGCCGTCGAGCAGCAGAGGCGCACTGACATTGCGGGCGTGCAGGGCATCCTGAACCCAGAGCGTGCGTCCGCTGCGGCGGTCAATCGCCAGCAGATGGCTGTCGGCGTCCGTCAGGTAAATCGCTTGGGCATCCAGGGTGATATTGCTGAAACCCGACATCTTCGTCGCCCAGATGACTTGCGCCGTGGCGGCGTCAACCGCAACCAGACGTCCCTGATAGGCCAGTGCGTAAATGACGCCGCGATCAAACAGCGGCGTGCTGTCCACATCCACCATACGCTCGACATCGTTGCGCCCGCTGGGCAGGGCGACGTTCACCGTGAACAGGCGGCGACCGCTGCTCAGCTCGTAGGCGCTGAAGTCGCCGTTATCAAAGCCGGCCAGCACGGCATCCTGCATCAGGATCGGCTGGCTGGTGCCTTGCAGTGAGAGGGGTGGAACCGGGCGTGCATCCGACCACATGCGCTCGCCATTGCGGGCATTGAGCACGACCAGACGACCGTCTGCGGTGCGCATGGCGACGGCTTGTGCGCTGACCGCGGCGGGTGTATTCACCACGCTGCCGATATCGGCCTTCCACAACAATGCGCCATTGCCGAGATCGAGCGCGGCAACCTCGCCGCGCAGTCCGGTTACGATAACCTTGTCCGCGCCTCCGCCCACGCCGCCTGCAACGGTAAAGCCCAGCTCGCTGCGCCAGCGCTGTTCGCCTGTGCGTGAATCAAAGGCGATGACCTGACCGCGTGCATCGCTCGCCACCACGACGGCGCCGGTCGCCGAGCGCCCAACCCAGGGGGTGAGACTGAGTTGTGCATTGCGGTCAGCTGAACCCAGGCTATACGACCAGACATCCTGCGTGGTCAGGCTGGCAGAAAAATCTTTGAGCGGTGCGGGCGGGTCAACATGATCCTTTTTCGCGCCGCAACCGCCCATCATCAGGGCAGCCGCCAGCAGAGAGGTGATGATTGCACCTTGCACCAAACCCCGTGAGCGGGGCATTTTATTCAGCAATGGGCGTTGTTGCATGGCTTGCGCCTCCAAGATCGTCGCGTTTAATGCGTAACAAACCGGTTTCCAGTCCCAGCAGCGTGGCCTGAGCCAAGGCGGCGTCATAGGCTTTGCGCGCTTCGTCCAGTCGTGCCTGGGACACCAGAATATCGCCGCGCAGAGCGTCAGCCTCGCTGCGGTAGGTTTCAGGCCAGACGTCTTCCAGCGCCTTGAGTGCAGCATCGGCTTGGCCGGTTCCCCAGAGCAGATGCGCCAGTCGCAGACGCGCCAGTGGTTTGACGGCTTCGTTTTTGGCGTTTTTGCTCAGGTGCTCAAGGCGCGCGCGTGCGGCATCGGCCTGTTGGCTTTCCAGATCAAGACGCGCCAGCGTCAGCGCGGCAAGTTCGGCATAGAAACTGTCCGGAAACTCGCTGGCCAACTGTTCCGCCAGGGCGCGCGGTTTCTGGTAATCCGGAGCCGCAGGGGGCTGGGCGGAGGTTTCGGCGCTTTGCAGTGCGGCGCTCATTTCGCTAAAAACCTGGCCGGCGCGTTGAGCTTTCAACTCCTGCTGTCCTTGCCACCACTGCCAGCCGAGCGACAAGGCCGCCGCCAGAGCCAAGCCGCTGATGACGGACACGCCATTTTTACGCCACCAGTTCTTGAACGCCTCGACCTGTTCTTCTTCACTTTGTTCGTACGTCACGCCTTGTCCTCAATAACGGGCACGTCTATAAATCCGCTGAAGCCGCCCTGTCTGCGCCAAAATCCGGCTCAAAATGCTCACATACTGCGTGTATGCTGCGCTTTTTCGCCG
>CALKWL010000037.1 GCA_938004235.1 uncultured Gammaproteobacteria bacterium | reverse complement strand
CCCCGACGCTCTTCCGATCTTTCGGCAAGTCGGGCGGTTTATTCGTTTGATGCGCCAGGAGTTGGAGGAGTGGTGAGAGATAATGGGGACATGGTGCTGGTACGGCCGTCTGAGCCGGTAACGCCCAGCATTGCCCGCGTGTTTATTGACGGCGTAACTGTGCGCATCTTCTTCCCGGAGAAGCGCGACGACTACAACGCCGTCATCAAGCGGCGGCTGCGCTACAGATGGGAACGGCCGTACAGGGTGCGAGAGTTCACCGAGACAACGGTCAACGACCGGGCTGCTGAAGCTGTGCAGCAATTACTAGCTGGTGGATTTTGCGTCAAAGCGCCACAGGACATTATCGAGATGGCGCTAGCAGGCGGCTTCGATCCTGAGCCGCGCCGCTGGGTAGAGGCCGTTTCTGGCGGCGAGTATGAGGGTTGGTTTTCCATCGGTTGGATTCGTGATGAGGATTTATACAGTGCGGCCAAACGGCTGCCTGGTTCACGATACGCAGCCCCGTTTGTTGTTGTGCCATCTGAACAGTTTGAGGCGGTGCTAGATTTTGCAGACATTTACCAATGTCGTGTGTCTGACACTGCGCATGAACTAGCAGAGCTGGCCAGAACCGAGCAAGAGTCGGCAATTGTTGTAGATGCTGCATCGCTGCCAGGAAAACGCGCACCAGAGTTACCACCGGTAAACGGCCGTCCACCTAAACTGGATATGCCTGAGCATGTAGGAATTGACGATGACCTGGCAGACGACGACTAGCCTGCTCCCCCACCAGCTCCCGGCCGTGGAGAAGATGATGCCCACCCGTGTGGGGGGACTGTTCATGGACATGGGCACGGGCAAAACGCGAGTGGCTATTGAGACAATGGCGCGGCGGCAAAAGCGGATTAGACGCGCTGTCGTTTTCTGCCCAGTGTCACTCAAGGAGACGTGGGCAGCGGAGATAGCCAAACATACAGACTGCCCAGAAACGGCCGTCAACGTCTTTGACGACAAAACAAACTCACGCAATCTTCCCCGGTCATCATTTTGGCATCTTATTGGCATCGAGAGCATGAGCAGCAGCGACCGCGTGGCCGTGGCCGCTCACGGCTTAATGACGACGGAAACGGCCGTGATTGTGGACGAAAGCAGCTACATCAAAGGTCATAACGCACTGCGTACCCAGCGCATCACTCGCTACAGCGAGCAGTCCCGCTACAGGTTGGCCCTGACGGGCACGCCAATGAGCCAGGGCGTTCAAGACCTGTACGCGCAAATGCGCTTCCTCAGTCCGAAAATTCTGGGATACAACTCATTTTACAGCTTTGCCGCCAACCACTTGGAGTACAGTGAGAAATACCCCGGCCTCGTCATCCGGGCGCACAACACGGCGTGGCTGGCGGCAAAGATTCAGCCATACGTGTACCAGGTGACGAAGGAAGAAGCGGGGTTGAACCTGCCACCGAAACTTTATGACGCCAGATATTACCGACTGTCATATGGGCAGCGCGAAGCCTACGAGCAGGCCAAGTGGGAAATTCTGATGAGTGCCGAGGAGATTGATAGCTATGTCATTTTCCAATTGTTTGGCGCTCTTCAGCAGATTGTTAGTGGATTTTGGAATAAGGACGGCCGTTTGCTGGAGTTTCCACATAAGCGTATTGACACAATGATGGAAGCAGTTGATGCGTTACCGGAAAATGAAAAGGTTATTGTCTGGTGCAAATATCATTACTCCGTCCGGCAAGTTGTAGAACAACTTTCATCCGTTTATGGACCAGATGCTTTGGCTGAGTTTCACGGTCGCAACAAACGAGTGCGAGAACGAGAGGTGGAACGGTGGCGGCGGGAGGCTCGTTTTTTGATAGCAACGCCTAGTCGAGGGAAAACCTGGAATGAGGCTGCGTATTCTATTTTTTATGAGAATGAATTTAAGTATGACAATCGCATCCAGGCTGAGGACAGGAATCACCGTATAGGGCAGGAGCGACGGCCGACGTATATTGACATTTGGGCGCGTTGCGGGATTGAGGAACGAATAGATCGGAAGAGCACACGTCTGAACTCCAGTCACGGCAGTCAATCTCGTA
>CALKWL010000036.1 GCA_938004235.1 uncultured Gammaproteobacteria bacterium | reverse complement strand
GTTGGCAAGCATATCGCAGTCACAAACGGCGCGTTGTTTGGTCTGGGCTGGGACGGCGGGGACTGGCGGGTGGAGTGGATTCGCCATTCGGGAGTCGGGCTGACGGACGTGATCGGGAAACACGAAGTCGACTCGATTTTCTTTTCGCTCAAGTTTTGACCCCGGCACCATGAGCACCACAATCCACCCAAGGCATAAGCACTCTTCCCGACGTCCGTTTAAGCTTGTCGGCCAAAGGCTTCCGCCGGACGCGGACGAACTCACACAACGCCAGGCGCTTGAAGTCTTCACGGCGATGGTGAATAGCGGGAGCAGCTTTCAGCGAGCACTGCAAGCTGTGTATTTGAGTGGTATGCGAGCAGCGCAGGAGGCGTTGACTTAATGAGCACCTGGAACCCTAATCGGCATCCTGATATGTACCCAGCCCGCTGGCATTCACTTGTCCGGGCCGGGGCAGGGGAATATTACGTCGACATCGCAGAGAATACTGAGGAAGGCCACGAAAAGCTTGAACGTGTCCGTCGCCGAATGAAGTCGTTCTGGGCTTCCCTTCGCGCCCGGCCTTGGCACCCAACCTCCCAGGCCTTCCGCCACCTCACTCCGCGACTGACGATAGCCTCTCGAACCACCGGCGACGCTGTGCTGATCCTCAAGCTGACGATAAATTTGGAAGTACTTCGTCAGAATGATTGACCGGCTGCGGAACACTCGCTAAACTCGATTCACCAATTCACCCCCCGCGATGGAAAAGCCGTCGCCTACCCTCAAAGGAGTCTCAAATGACCGCCTCGAAAACTGAAGTCGAAACTGTTGAAATGGACGATGGCCGCGTGGTTGATTTTCCGGGCAAGCGCCGCTTGCTGAAGGAATCCACCATCGACGAAGCCGCCGGTACTGTCACCGTTCGCCTGGACTTCCGCAATGGCGAAACCCGGACCTTCACCATTCCGCAAGCCTTGATGCTGCGTTTCGCCGCCCACGGCGCAGAGCAGAAACTCGGTGACGAAATCGCTGGCATGAAAGACGACATCGCCGATTCCGTGCTGGCGATTGATAGCCTGACCGAGCGCCTGGCCGCCGGCGAGTGGAACGTCAAGCGTGAGTCGAATGGCATGGCCGGTACGAGCGTGCTGATCCGCGCTCTGGTCGAGCACACCGGGAAGTCGGTGGAAGACATCAAGGCCTTCCTCAAGCCGAAGTCCCAGGCCGAGAAGATCGCTCTCCGCAACAACCCGAAGATCAAGCCGATCGTCGAGCGTCTGGAAAGCGAGAAGGTCTCGAAGTCGAACGTCGATACCGACGAGATGCTGGCCGAACTCGACTAAGCTTTCGCCACAACGCGCTTCCCAGCGGTGCGTAACAAAAGGCTGGGGCAACAACCGCCGACAGGGCTGTCTCCCTCTGTCGGCGGTTTTGCTTTGGGCGGGGGGCGGGGGGAAGAGGAACTGTAACACCGGCGGATTATTCTATGATAATATATGGGTGTTTCGTGGAATTTTCCACGGCCGCAGGGGCCGGCAGCCCTCAGGAGACTTTATCATGGAACTGGAAACTATTAGGCAGATTATCGCGCGGCGGGATAGCGCGAGCGAGTCAGACATTGACGATATGTTCGATTCCGCAGGGGAAATGTTCGCGGAAGGCGAAGACCCGGAAGAGATCATCGCGCAGGTATTTGGCCTTGAGCCGGATTTTTTCTTCGACGCGGAATTCCAAGCCGTCTTGCGTGAAGGGGGGTTCTGACATGACCACCGACATCAGCCTTGACGACCTGCTTGAAGAATCCACGACGCTTGCAGAGGCCAAGCGCGCCGTCGCACAAAAACGCCGCTTGACCCCCGAGCAGGAAGCTGTTCTCGAAGCCAATAACCTCGCCGCCGACGTCGCGATCTGGCGGGACGGGAAGAAGTATCTCGTCATCGAATCGCGTTGGTGCGAAGGCTGCGGCGACACTAACCAAGCCCTCCTCGGCCAATTCACTTACCAAGAACAGCGCGGGGCAAGTAAGCTTCACAGCCGCCGGCTGCTCAAAACCTCCGACGTCGCCGACGCGCCTGATGCGTTGTATTTCGTCAATCGGGAGGTTAAGCAATGCGAGTATTGCGCAGTCCCGCATGGCCTTCCCATCGCCTCGGAAGATGAATGCGATCTTCTCAAGTGTCTTTGATTAAGGAGTAATCATGTCGCTCACATTGAAGCTTTTCTACGTCGTCTTGATGGTCGGGGGATATGGCCTTGTCGGCACCCTCGACTACCAAGACGCCCGCGCGCAGGAATGCGCCGCCCATCGCCCTTCCCAAGACTACGACAAGGAAACTGACCAATGCCACGCCCCCGCAACGCGATAAAGTCAATTGAGAAAAACATCTCCATCCCCGAAGACTTGGTCGCGCGGGTGGAGCTTGAGCTCTGGAGCGAGCTGGAAGGAAAAGTTCCTTTCGGCGCGTGGCAGGGGCTGATCACCAAGCTCCTGCGGGAGCACTTTGAGCGGCTGGATGCCGCAAGGGGAGAGGTAAAATGAGCCTTAAAGAATGGGAAATGAAGTTCTATCCGAAGTCGGCAGCTCAAATCGTCGCAGAAGGTGCTACGGAGGAAGAGCTGCTCGAACATGCCCTGCTCAAATGGAAGGGACTTCGAAAGGAGGAGCGGGAAGCGTATGGGCTGCAGCTCAGCAGCAGACTGCTTTATGAAGAGAGCAACACGTATGCAGACTTCTTCGTAGACGGGCATAGCTGCAGCTTGTGCGAAGCCTACAATAGTTCATGCTTCAAATGTCCTATTGGGCAGTTCCTCCCGCATCGTCTTCGTCTGCAAGAAGAGGAAGAAGCTTGCCTCTACGAGTATTGGAAGTTACTTCACAAGGACGATCCTGAGCCTATGATCAGTCTGTTGGAAAAGGTTTTGGCTTGGGTGAAAGGGGGAAAGTGCAATGACAGCCAAACGTCGTGAGCGCTTAATCCTCGCCGGGCTGCTCCGAAAGCAGGAAACAATCCAAACCCGCCGCTACGCTTACCTTGACAACGCAATGGCTGCTGCCATGCGGGATTTGGTTCGCTACGGGAAAGCGGGGGATGTGATGGATCTCTGGCATGACAGATCAGGGAACTGGATTGGAACCTTGAAACTCAACGTGCGTGGGCAGGTTTCCGCGCGGTGGGTTTGGGATGCTCCGATTCCCTTGAAGTGGCGGAAGCGCTATGCCTAAGCCCTCCCCCGACCTCCCCGAAACCTTCGACAACCCGCTCACCCCGTTAGACGAGCTGGTTGTCGAGCACTTCCCCGAGGACGAAGGCGACGACGACGATCAGCTCGTTTTCATCTTCGACCTCGATGACCCCGACCTTTTTTCTGAGGACACTGACCAGTCATGACTGATATTATCTACCTCGCTTGCCCCTACACCTCCCCGGATGAAGCCGTCCGCAACGAACGGCAAGCCCTCGCCACGAAGGTGGCCGCGTATCTGATGCAACAGGGGAATGTTGTGTTCAGCCCTATCACTCACGGCCATGCTGTCGCCGCCCACCTTCCGGCGGAACTGACCAACGACGGGGAGTTTTGGATGGTACAATGTCTTCCCGTGCTCGAACGTTGCAGTGTGCTTGTTATCCTCCCGCTCCCCGGCTGGGAAAAGAGCAAGGGGATTGCGCAGGAAGTTCGGTTTGCACTGGAACGGGGGATGGATATTGCGATGCTGCAAAATAAACCCGGACAGGATTACGAGGTTTTGCTTGAGCCTGTTTCCTCCGAAGTCTTCATTGAGCATGTTAAGTTCATGCTCAGTATAACCGAGCCCTCCGCCACTTTCCCCGCCACAGGAGCCTCCGATGCCCGCCACTAACCTTCCCCCGATGACCATGGCGCAGGGGGATGCCGTTGAGCGCATTCTCGACTTTGCCCACAACTCCGACAAGCGAACTTTCCTGCTTGCCGGTTACGCTGGCACGGGTAAAACCTTCTGCCTTCAGCACCTTGTCCGGCAGCTCCGGGGCCGGGCAGTCTTCACCGCGCCGACAAACAAGGCCACTCGCGTCCTTCGCGATACCCTCGCCGCCGACGACTACAAGCCTGAGTGCAAAACCATCTACTCGCTCTTGGGACTGCGGCTTGAGCCCAACGGCGAAGTCAAGGAACTCTCCGTGCCCGAGGAAGATACCGACCTGTCCGCATTCCGACTCGTCGTCGTCGATGAAGCCTCAATGGTCAACGCGCAGCTCCTTGGCTTCATCAAGGAAGCCATTGGCAAATCCCCCAACGTCAAGTTCCTTTTCCTCGGCGACCCAGCGCAGCTACCGCCGGTCAAGGAAACCCGCTCGCCGGTCTGGGAATGGGCGGAGGGGACAGTCACGCTGACCGAGGTCGTTCGCAATGCCGGGCCGATTCTGGAATTCGTGACTAGTCTCCGCAAGATCGTCGATCATCCTGCCCCGAACTTCAAGGTCGTCAGCAACAACGACGGAGAGTCGGGGATCTGGAAGCTCCCGGCGGCGGATTTCAAAGCCAAGCTCGCCGAAGCCGCCAACCTCGGCCGGCTGTC
>CALKWL010000035.1 GCA_938004235.1 uncultured Gammaproteobacteria bacterium | reverse complement strand
ACGTAGATTCAGGCTTGACGAACGGCACAACCTATTGGTACAAGGTGGCGAGTATCAGCCTCGGCGAAGGTACGCCGACGGCCGCTGTATCGGCAACGCCGACGGGGGCGGCGCCAATGGTAACAATGAGCAACTTAGCCGTAAATGACGGCACGCTTTCAGTGGATTACACCGCCACCGCAGGCTCTAGCGGCGACGAGCCGTCTATGGTTGCCTTTGGGTTGGATGGAGCACTAATATGGGCGGACACACCAGGCTTGCACAGCCACTTTGTGCTCGACACGACGCAGTTCGCTAACGGCCCGCATCGGCTCTCTATAACCGCCATTTCGGCGTCCGCAGCCGGTGTGCTCACCTCAACCACGGCCGTGCAGGACGTCGCTTTCGACAACTTCGCATCGTCGTTTACCATACCGGAGGTAGCCTACGAGACAGCGGCTATTTCAACCGTTTTCGCAGCCCCAACGAGTTGGACCTTGCGTTTCCTGTCCGGTTCGCAGGAACTTGCGAGCACATCCGGCACGGGCACAGTTGTTTGCTACACTTGGGACAGCTCGCAGGCGTACGGAAACGTGACGGTCGAGTTGAGCTACGATGAGCCGGGTCCACTTGCTGCCCAGAAAGTGCGGAATGGCAGGACGTACGTCACCCACGGGGTGTACCCGCCAACCCCGCTTGCCTGGGCAGCTTATTATCCCGCGGATGCTGTCTCGGGGCAGGAGCTTTGGTACCGGCAGGATTACAACGCGGCCGCATCGAGTCTTCTGGATCATTTTGGCGTGCCGCCAGGCAATGAATGGCGCGGCCGCATTGCCGGCTGCGGCGGTTGGGATACAGTGATCGACCCGGTGCTCGTTGAGCCGGATTTCTGGCCGGGGATCCTGTTCTTCTCCGGGCATGGGGAGTACGTCGACCGGGATAAGTCCATGCTCTACCAAGGGGCCGTTGCCGGCAGCTTCACTGGGGGGCGGACGTGCGGGCTCACAGCCTTGACGCCGTTCGGTACTCCGAGCGGCCCCATTTATATGCAGGCGGCTGGGCCAGCCCTCGGCAACGGAGGCATCTTCGACCCGCTTACCGGGCGCGTGGCGATGACGATGGTACACAAGCGGCTTGATTTCGTCTTTTTCAATACGTGCTTCTCAGGCGGGCGTTCAAGCAGTAGCCGTCTTCCCCTCCTTCCGTTGGCTTTCGGCCTGCCGCGGCAGCGAGTAAGCGGCCTGGGCGCGGCCTACCTGGGCATTGTGGACACGGCGGAGAACGACGACGCGACCCTGTTCAACCAGACGTTTTGGAACTACCTCGAGCAGGGCTACACCATTGCCAGGGCCGCGTTCCATGCATCCCTGGCAACAGGAAAAAGGGTGAAGTATCGCATAGGTGGAGATCCGGGGCTGAGGCTATGGTGAGGCCCTCGGTTGCCTTTGTGGCTGGGATTCTGGCCGGCGCTCTTCTGGCTGGAGGCGCAGCATTGCTGCTCACTCGAGAGTCCACCGTGGGTGCCAGGAGCGCACCGTGGCGTCCCGGCCTGGCAGAACTGCGCGACATGTTCACGGCCGATGTTCGCGCAGGGCGGACCCCGGACGAGGTTGTCATTATCGTCAAGCAGCAGTTCGCAACGGACGCGTATTGGACTCAAAAGCCGGCGGTCGGCTATATCTTCAGCCAAGGGCAGAAGTGGTCACTGCGCGCAGCGGTGACACAACTCTCTGAGCCTGTCGAAAGGGTGGACTTCGAAGGCCGGACTTACCCGCTGCAGCGCCCCAGCCAAGAGGCACGGGTCCGGTTCAGAGCTCCAGGGGCCCCGGCTGGGCCCGCAATCCTGAGGATCAAGGTGGAGGTTACGGTGGGGCCCACGCCGACTCTGGCCAAGGCGCCTCTACTTGTCCCGCTGCGCCTGTCGGGCCTTCAGGCGACCGTGGCCCCAGATGGCGCCATTCGGCTTGCGCTGTGATCATGGGCTGTGGCTGACAAGCTGTTACCATCCACCATGTGCCGGCATCTCTGCTGCCAGCACGACGCCCGCGGGAGCTGTGCTTCCCATGCTGCTGGCGGGCCATATGCAGCGCGGGGATGCGGAGCAGAGCTCCGGCAGACATCGCTCGCGGGAGCAGAGATCCCGCGAGATCGGGGGCATTTACTGTGCTGCATTGGCCTTGTACTGGCGTTGCTGTCCTGGTGCGGGGCTGTTACCGGAGCCCGCTCAGGGCAATGCGTTGACGGTTGGCCAAGCCCCCTGGCGGTGCCGAGCGGGAAATGGGTTTGGTCCGCCACTCTCTCGCACGACGGGTCCAGGCTTGCGGTGACCATTGAGGGCCCGGGTGCCGTGCCACGCGTGCTGCTGTACGATACTGCGAGCCAGGACCTGCTGCGGTCGTTTGACTGGGCCTTCCATGGCGCCGTGCGCTGGCACCCCTGGAAGCCCATGATGGCCATAACAGGGGGAGACGCTTATGGCGAGCAGTATTGTACCTGGGACGACGACACCGGCGTAAAGCGGAAGATTATTAAGGCCCCTGTCGGCGTCATAGCATGGGCCCCTGACGGCCAGCACCTCTTAAGCGTCCTCAGTAACGGTCTCGTCCTTTACATGAACACCTGGAATGGTAAAGCTAGCGAGTTTAGTCCTCCTCCCTGGCGGCCGCAAAGGCTTGTAGAAACGCTGTACCGGCTCATGGACGGGCCGAAGGGCTATCTGGCAGCCGAGATCTTGCGGGAGTATCGGCTTCCAGCGTGGCCGTCAGCGCCCCGCCGTTTGGAACGGGACCTGAAGTCACCCCGCCCGGAGGACTGGCCGCGCCCCAAGCCGCCGGAACAGCAGCCGGAACCGAAGCCCGCGCCGGAGAGCCCTCCGCCTTATCTGTGGGACCGCAGGATCATCATCAGCAAAAAGCTGCCAGGCAAGATCCAGTGGATGAATACAGCCGTCATAGGGCCGGCAAGAACATCCGCGGGTGCCATTACGAGCTTCCCCACACAGGCGAATTTCCTAGCGGATGGGCGGGTGGCATATGTCAGCGTTTGCATGGAAGGCGACAGCCCGTCTGGAAAGCGCGAGGTTTGGATCGCCAATCCCGACGGATCAGTAGCGAAAAAGTGGCTGGATCTACCAGGGCTGGGTGTGGGCAATACCTCCGGCGATAGCTTCACTGTTTCCCGTGACGGCCGGACTATCGCCTTCATCTGGCAAGGGAAGGCCTACGTCCAGAGAGTCCAGCCGCCGAAATAGCAGACGATCGTCCCAGACTATGAGTAAACATGCTTCACGTAAAGGCGCCGGCACCGTGATCCGCCCGATCCTCATCCTCGCCCTGTTGGCGGCGGCAAGCTGCGCGCCGGAAGGTGGTGTCCCGGCAGCAAAGCCTGAGCAGCCACTGCTGAAGAAGCTGGCAGACGTGCCATCAGGCACGTCTGAGATCGGAAGAGCACACGTCTGAACTCCAGTCACGTCAGTCAATC
>CALKWL010000034.1 GCA_938004235.1 uncultured Gammaproteobacteria bacterium | reverse complement strand
GGACGCGCTGCAGCAGTGCCGACTAGAGCTCGGTCCACTCAAGCCAAGGAGTGCATGCCGGGCGAACGCCGCGGGCACGGGCTGGGGCTGGCCGGGGCTTTGATTTTGGCGCGTTCGATCGGCGGGGATATCCGCGTGACCAGCCGCAAAGGGCAGGGGGCGACCTTCCGCCTGACGCTGCCCGTGCACTTCAGACCCGCATAACCTGACGTGCCGAGCCCCGATCGGCTCGGCCGGCCAAAAAAAAGGGGGCACCGATGGCAGGCACCACATCCTTTATCAAGGGCAAACACATCCTGGCGGTGGACGACGAGCAGGACATTCTCGATACGATCGCGGACATCCTGGAAGGGGCGCATGTGGACCGGGCTCTCACCTATGAGGATGCCTCCCGGAAGATTCGGGAAGGGCGCTACGACCTCGCCATTCTGGACATCATGGGCGTCAACGGCTTGAAACTGCTCGAGGAGGCTGTGCGCCGCGGCATTCCCACCGTGATGCTCACCGCGCATGCCATCAACCCGGAAACCCTGCTGGAATCGATCCGCAAGGGCGCGATCTCCTACCTGCCCAAGGAGACCCTGGCCGAACTGGATGTCCTGTTGAACCAGCTGCTGGAGGCCTACGCGAAAGGCGAGCCGCCTTGGAAGCTGCTGTTCGAGAAGCTGGGCGATTATTTCGACAAACGCTTCGGGCCGGAGTGGAAGGCGAAAGACCGGGAGTTCTGGTCCGAGTTCAGCCGCACGTATCAAATCGGCAAAGGCATTCAGGAGCGGCTAAAGAACGACCCTCGGGTTCTCGGCAAAGGCATATAATGGCTGCGTAACAGGGCCAATCTCCACCCGCCGCCGGCGGGACTTATTAATCGTCCAATAATTGTCCGGACATATTAAGCAGCATATTTTGTCGTTTCGTTTTGGAAGTATGCACGTACGCGATCCGGTGATTTTTGAATGAACCGCAAATGACTGATGACGGCTGCTTTAAGATGTTGAGGAGTTGTAATTGCCTGGCGGCCGATCGCGTTGTTTTTCAAATCGTTCCACACCCGCTCATCGGGGTTCAATTCCGGTGAGTACGGAGGAAGTAAAAACAAGCGAAACCGATCTTTCACCGATTCGCAAAACCGTTTCACCATTTTGGCCTTGTGCGCCGGATGGCCATCCACAATCAGAAACACCATGCGCTGAGCATTATGAAGCAGCCGTTTAATAAATTCGATGAACTGCGCGGCCCCCACTCGGCCATTGACTGTCATAAACCGAAATTCGCCTTGGGCGCTGACGGCCGACATCAGGTTCAATCCAAACCGCGCCCCGGTGCTGCTCACCACCGGAGTCTTGCCTTTCACCGCCCACGTTGTGCCGGCATGGTGGTCGGAACGCACACCGGCTTCATCTCCAAAGAATATCAAGGCGTTGTGTTTCTTGGCCATGCGATGGATCTGCGGATACTCCTGCTGCAGCCATCGTTGAACCTCCTCCGGCCGCTGTTGGTAAGCTCGCCACACCGGCCGTTGCGGCGTCAGCCCCAACTGCGACAGCAGCCGGCATACCGAGGACTTGCTCATCTTCACCCCGTAGCGCGCGAAAATGAGTTGCCCCACCATTTTCGCCGTCCACAGCGCAAAGGTAAACTTCAGCTGCAGAGGGTTCTTCTCGGTAACGGTTCGGTACACCCATCGAATGGCCGCCCCGTCCAGTTTGGGTTTGCGCCCGCCGCGCTTGCGAGCATCCAGGGCTCCATATCCCCCGCTGCGGAAACGCGCCAGCCAGCTGTAAATCGTTGCGCGGCTGACACCAGATCGGAAGAGCGTCGTGTAGGGAAAGAGTGTAGATCTCGGGGGGCGCC
>CALKWL010000033.1 GCA_938004235.1 uncultured Gammaproteobacteria bacterium | reverse complement strand
GCATGGAATACAGGTAAAAATAGGCCGGTTGCCACGCGCTGACATCGGCGCTGTCAAACGTGCCAGCATAACCTGCTGGCATTACGTGCAGTCGGAAAACGGCTGGTCGCCATGCGCTGACATCGGCGCTGTCAAACGTGCCAGCATACCCTGTCGGCATGGAATGCAGGTAAAAATAGGCCGGTCGCCACGCGCTGACATCGGCGCTGTCGAATGTGCCAGCATAACCTGTCGGCATGGAATGCAGGTGAAAACTGCTTGGTCGCCACGCGCTGACATCGGCGCTGTCAAACGTGCCAGCCTTGAGCGAGTACACACGGAAATCAATCACGTTGGCCATTGCCGCCACGTCGGCGCTATTCAACGTAATTTTATTGTCGTTCAGGTTGAGCGTTGTCACATATAGCGGCTCGTCCACACTGACGACCCATGTGCCCGCGCCAGCGTAGGCATGGCTGCGCGCCGCTGTGCCGGTGTAGATATCAGAGTTACCATCACCCCAATACACGGTGGTGGCTGCCGACACGCCTAACGAGGCAATATTATGTGTTTGTGCGCCGGTCGTCGTCACGGTGTACAGCGTTGTGCCGGATGGCACTGCTGTACCCTGTGACACAACGCCATACAGTGACGGAAACATTACGCCCTCACCGTCTGGTTGATGAGGTCGCGCAGCAGCGCATACGGGTCATTTGCCGCCCACTCCGGTACAGTGCCTTCGAGCGCCTGCAACAGCGCGTCCCAGCGGTCGGACAGCACCTGCGCCTCTGCCAATGTTGACGGGCCAAAAATGGCTTGCATTTCCGCCTGCCCGGCCGCGATGGCCTCTGCCCGCCGCCCGTTCAATTCAGCCAGCGTGCCCAGCCCCGCTGAAATTTGCGACAGCGCCGAAATCACCGCCGCGCCATCTTGCCGATTCATGTTGATGTGTACAAAGTTTGCCATGTCTCGTCTCCTCTATCGTTAGGTTAGATCGCCGGCCAGGAGCCACACGTTTGCCCCCCGGTGGTACAGTGTGGCCATCCCGTATTGGTTGGCCAGCGTATATGCCGCGCCCTTCGCCTGGAGCGTGGTCGAGGCCGCGACGGTGATAATGCCCGTCCCGACATTGACCAGCGCCACCTGGAACCCGGCATCCAGCCCGTCCGGCGCAGTAATCGTAAACGTGCCGTCGCACTCAATGATTTTGCCCTCGTCCCCCGCCGCGAGTTGGTACGCCCCGCTTTTGCTCAGAATCGCGCCATCCAGCGGCAGCGCCCCCGCCTGTGCTGCCGTGACGCTGTGCGGGTTGCTGGTGCTGCCTACGTGCCCGCTGACGGTGGAGCCGAGCGCGCTCACATCCACGCCGTCCACCGTTTGCGCCCCGCTCATGGCGATGTTGCCGCTCATTGTCCCGCCGGCCAGGGGCAGGTAATTGGCCAAACTGGCCGTCCCCGCCGCACCAATGTCGGATAGCACCTCCGCGGGGGTGCGGTACTCCAGCCCGCCCCCCGCACCTACTCGTAGCATATCGTTCGCAACGCCGGTAGTAGTGGTCAAATCATCCACGTCTGGCGTTACCGCACCGGGCACGCCTTCCCACCCAGCACCGCCCGCCCCATCGGCGGTCCACACGAATCCGTCTGTTGCACCTGTTGGGTCCGGCCCTGCACCCGCCAGATTCGTTATGTAGACGGGGGTGGCAGAGCCGCCTTCTACTTTGCGGTGCTGATCCACATAAACTGTCATTGGGGTTCCGCCAACTGCTTCACTTGCCATCTTGTTTCCTCAGCTTTTTGTTCTCTTCTTGAAGCAGAACAACTTCTCTTTCTAATTCTGACACCCTTACTTGCAGCAAGTCTCTTTCTTCGGTAATATTTCTTACTTTATTAGTTAATTCCTCAACTTGAAGGGCTAGTCTGCCTATATCTTTCCGCAGCCCATCTCTTTCCGTGGTTACTTCTCTAAGTCTACCATACAGTTCATCTACATGATCGGACAGCTCTGTAGTCTTGGCAAATTGTTTGTCGAGTTGGCCTGTTAGTTCTAAAATTTGTCTGTTTTGTCTATCTATTGTCCCCTGGACTTGTACCCATAGGCTAGCACGGACCTTATCTTCTATTTCCTGCTGTTGGATAGCCCCTAAATCAATAGCCGTTTTCTTATCACTATATGCTTTATAAATAGAAGCTAGCCCGGTTATCAAACCGCCAAACGCAGCGAGAAGGGTGGCAATATCTACAGCGTTCATCACTTTAGCCTTATCGTGTCCATCGTCGCCAAAAACGTTAGGGCGAGCAACATATAAACCCCGGCCAGCCTAAACCACGTGCCCGCGGGGGGATGCCCCAAATAAGCTGACCACCAGCCCAAGCAAAGCAAGCCGCTCAACATAAAGTTAAACGCCCAAAACAATAACAAAGCTGTTTGGCGCGGCTTTTGGCGATATAGCTTTGAAATTAGCCACGCCATTACAGGCATAGCTCCAAGCGCAGTAACCACCCCCATGATGGTTACAATTTCGGTAGAATTCACTACTCAACCTTTTTTGTCAACAGGTGGGTAGCCTGGTTGCCCGCTAAGACAACAACGTATGCACCAATAGCGTCCCAAACCCCAACTTCATTACAGGCAACAATGTCCGTCTTACCTAGACAAGCTGCCCCCAAAATACCCGCAGTTGCCAGAAATAGAACGCCCGCCATAACCGCTTTCTTATAATTAGGGGCTAGGGACTCGAACCATTGGCTGACCCACGGAAACCACTCAAATATAATACTGATTGCCGCACCTGCGACTAACATTATTTGTGTAGGCATAGTTTTATCTCCTTGACTTAATTATCCCCTACTGTTTAACTTTCGCAATGTTATGTCCTACAGAAACAGGACATATTTATATTATAGCCTACGGACAATAGTGGGCAGTAAGGTATCATTATGTACTATGGCAATATCAAAAAGAAAGCTTCCTGCCAGAATGGCTGAATATTACCGCAGGCTGGATGGCAGTGAAGCCGTTGAGCATCGGGACGAATTGGAGTTACTTTCTGCTAGAAAGGACGACCTTCTTTCACGCATGGCGGAAAACGATAACCCGCAGCGGTGGAAAGACGCCCATGATGCCTATAGTAGATATGACGAAGCACGCAAGGATTTTGATGCCTACGGTCGTACCAGCGATCAGATTAAGATGAATAAAGCGCGAGACGACCTTGAACGAATATTAACCGAAGGCTACACTTACGAATATTCTGCATGGCGACAACTAATGTCTTTGCTAGATATAATTCGTAAGACAAAGGATTCCGAAATACGCAGGCGGCAGAAAGCGTCGGAGATGATTACGGAACACCAAGTCCAAACCTTGATTGGGCAACTATTGCATATAGTAACTACGAATATAAGCAGCCCCGAAGAAAGGGAGCGTGTATTGGCAGAATTGCGTCGCATAAAGATCGGGGTCTAGCATGTACCAAATGGACGCCAAACTGCAAAAGATTTTAGATAAAGCCATTGATGCGGTTGTTGTTGCTCCTGAATGGCCCCAACAATATATAAATTCTGATACAGGCCGAATATACACCCCGCATACTCAGGAAGAATATGACTGGGTTTATTCAGACACTCCCCGATACTGCCTAATAAAAGGGGGCGAAGGATCGGGGAAGTCCGTCGCTGGCATTATAAAAACGCTTGAAAGGCTACGACGGGGCATGAGTGGAGTCATGGTTTCACATAATTTGCCCCATTTTAAGAAATCCACATGGGCAGAGTTTCGGCGCTGGTGTCCGTGGGATTTAGTCCCCCCATCCCAACAGCATCGAAGAAGTAAGGAGTGGCAGCCCCACGAAGCCACATTCTCCTTGGTAATATCCAACATGTATGGAGGCTTCTCCGAACTAATTTGTGGTGGGATTGATAAGCCTATCCGCTTTGAAGGTCCAAACCTGCACTTCGCTTATGTGGATGAAATGAGAGGCATGGCAGACCCAGAAGTTGTTCGGGTGCTGACTGGCCGTACTCGTTTGGTTGGCCCTAAAGGCGAACCGCCTCAACTATTTGTTACTAGCACCCCTGCCAGACCCCATTTTATGTATGATTACTTTGGCCCCATAAAGGAAAAAGACCCCCACTTTGAATTTAAGCAAATGGCCAAAGTTATAACCCTACGGACTATTGACAACGTTGCCGCAGGGAACCTTGATGAAGAATTTGTGGAAGCTAGAGGTGCGCCCCTTAATGAGCAAGAAAAGCTAATCCGCCTTGAAGGAGAATGGGGTGATGGCGAAAACGACAACCGCTTTATAGAAAATATGTTCTTATGGGATTCACTAGAAGAATCCCTACCCCCGTTGGCCCCTAAAGGCAAGGGCGGCTGGGCGGATGCGGTTGTGTTAGGGGTTGACGGCGCTGTAAGCCGGGACAACTTCGCCGTTGTCGGGGTTACACGCCACCCTAATGATAGAAAAAGACTGGCTGTCCGCTTTTGTAAAATCTGGCGACCTCCAGACAATGGCAAAATAGACTTCTTAGGGACTGAAGGAGACCCTGGTCCAGAACTATTTATACGTAATATATGCAAACAGTATAATGTACTAGAGATAGCTTACGATGTCACCCAGTTACATGATATGATGTCCAGGTTGTTTAGAGAGGGGGTGGCTTGGTGTTCGCCTTTCTCGCAACAAAATCTACGAGCAATTGCTGACCAAGATTTATATGACTACATCATCCAAAAGAAACTGGCCCACTCTGGCGACCCAGAACTGAGAGAACATATTTCTAATGCAGGGTCAAAGATAGATGACGATTCAAAGAAACGTAGATTGGTTAAAATAATCAGTTCCTACAAAATAGACGCAGCAGTTGCACTATCAATGGCCTGCTACGAGTGTATGAGGTTAAATATCTAAAATGGACAATACTTTATATCAACGTTCTATAAGGGCTATGCCTGACCCGGATTTAGCCAATTCAATCACCTTTATGTTTACTACAATTGGCTCAGAGATAGAGCCGTGGGGGGCAAACTGGGTTCGGCGAGACAGGCAGTTGCGCGAGTTCATAAACATAGAGCCTTTTTTAAAGGCAACGATATTTAACATTGCCGTATCTCGTGCAGCGTTGCCGTGGGAGATTGATGGTCCGCCCCGTACTGCTAGGCGCGTTCAGGAGGCTTTGTTGGGATCAGACTGGATTCCAACCATTATGAAAACGGCCTTTGATGTTCTAACCCAGGACAATGCGGGCTTCATCGAAATTGTGCGGGATAAACCATTACGTGGCAGGCCCCCTGAAACAGGGCCTTTACTGGGCGTTGTCCATTTATCCGCGGATAGGTGTATTCGGACCGGCAACCCCATGTACCCGGTTCTATACATAGATGACAACAATGAAATTAAAAAGTTGCCGTGGTGGCGGGTAATGACTATCGAAGAAATGCCCCACCCATCGGACGACTATCGTGGCAGACAGATTTGTTTTGTTTCTAGGGTGCTGGAAGGCGCTAGGGTAATTAGCGAAGTCCAAAAATACAAGGAAGAGAAGGTTTCGGGACGCTTCTCAAAAGCACTGCATCTAGTAGGCGGTGTTGCACAACACGAACTAGATAACGCTAAGGTAATCGCTCAACTAGAAGCAGACAATGCGGGGCTACATCGGTATATGGAGCCTATAATGATGGCGAGCTTGGACCCGAACGCCCAAGTAAGCCACGTCCAGATCGACCTTGCTTCCTTGCCAGACAATTTTGACGAAGATACCCTAATGAAGTGGTACATTACTTTGTTAGCACTCGCTTCTGGCGGGGACTTCCAAGACCTTGCTCCTTTGCCAGGTGGAAACTTAGGTACTGCATCTCAGTCGGAGACGCTTGACCGCAAATCCCGCACAAGGGGAGCGCAGATGTGGATCAAGCTAATTGAACAAAAGATGCGGCTGCACAATGTTTTGCCCGCCAACGTGTCCTTCAGGTATAAGCCCCAAGACGCATTGGCAGAATTGGAGCAAGCCAACCTGCGAACCATTCGTGCCAACACCCGCAAGATTATGCTGGAGTCACAACAGATTACCCCCGAAGTTGCCCGCTTAATGGCGGTAGACGATGGGGACTTAAAGAATGAATATCTGGCAATGATGGGCGATTCCGAACAGCCGTCCGTGACAGTGGACGACAATGCCGCCGAAGAAAGCCCCGAAGTTAATGTAGTTATTGACGAAGCAGAACCGCCCAACCCAGTTGTCGCCGCTAAAGCAGCGAAATATATGACAAAGATGGTCAGGACTAGCAGGGTCAATGCAGTTGCACCCCTGCCAGAAGAGAAACTCCTTATCTTTGAACAAGCCTTGCGAAATAACCTAAAGTGTGGTACAATAGGAACTGACGCGGGATGGATGACGGCGCAACTTATTGACGCGGCTGTCGAAGCTGGTATTCCGCCAATCAGCATTAGGCACAGGCTCAAAGACGAGCATATGCTAACAGTAGGGAATGAAACAATAACTAGGGGCACCGATGTTATTTATAGAGTCCCTTCTGTA
>CALKWL010000032.1 GCA_938004235.1 uncultured Gammaproteobacteria bacterium | reverse complement strand
GACCACCGAGATCTACACTCTTTCCCTACACGACGCTCTTCCGATCTAAGTGGGAGGGGGCTATTGATGTACATTTCAGCCGTTAGCGTATTTGTCAATACCCCCACCTTTCAACCTAGAATATTTTGGAGTAATCATGCTTCTTTCCAACTACGAAGGCCGCAGCCTGCTTTTCAACCAGAACTTCAGTGAATCCGCGGGCCAGCCCGGCTTTGACGCCTATCGCGGCGAACTGGTGATCCGCGAAGGTGACGTCGGCGATGCCCAAGGCCGTCGCAAACCGCCCAAGGCTGTGCTCAAGCAGGCGGCCATGCTTAGCGATGCCGAGCACATTTTCATGCTCTCCGGGTTCCTGGACGATTTGGCCGAGCTGCCGACGCTGATCGAGATGTACGGCGCCGACCTGGCCGAGGGCGCGAGTGTAATCCTGTTTGTGCGCAATCTTGGCAAGGGTGTGCAGAGCAAAATCGGCGGCGCACGCCTGATTCTGATTCCTCTGCTCGAAGGCATGGCCTGGAACGAGCTGCTCGATGTGCTATTGCTCGAAAAAAGCGACTTTAAAGGGCAAAGTGCAGGCGAAAAGGTCATGACCGCCTACAACGCGACAAAAACCTACGCGCCAAAATTCGAGAGCGTAGAACTGGCCGATGTCGCAGGGCTTGCGGTCGAAGTGCGCTACGAAGCTCGCGGTGCGGTGTAACAGTCTGCTGACGCAGCGTTTCAGCAGACTGGTAGGGCGCTTGCAACAGGTTCAAAGTCTCAGCACGTCTTGCAGCACATAACTCATAGGACTTGCGCAAAAGTTGGTTTTCCCTCCTCTCCCGTCAAGGGGGAGGGGGAAATCAGGGCTATGCGTAAGTCCTAGTCATTGAGAATGTGCAACATTGAGCAAACGATATGCGCTTGTTGAGGCGGGCTTTCGTTACTCAGCAGGCGTAAGCATCTCACAGGCAAGTTGAGCCATGGTATTGACGCCATCTGCCATGCCCAGTCGAGTTTGAACTTCAGCCAGGTCGTTCTTTATCTTTTGAGCATAGTCAGCATCACGCAGAATGCGCTGCATTTCATGGGCAATCGCCTGCGGTTCGGCGGCGTTTTGCACGAACTCCTGCACGATGCGGCGTTCGGCAACGATATTGACCAGGGCAATGTCGGGAATGCGGATCAGGGGTTTGAGCAGGGTGTAGGTGAGCGGGGAGACCTTGTAAACCACGGCCATGGGCACCCCCATCAGCGCGGTTTCCAGCGTGGCGGTGCCGGAGGCGACCAGGGCGGCATCGCAGCAGGCCAGTACGTCGTAGCTGCGTTGATGCACGCGCCGCACGGGCACGTTTGAAGCGGCAAGCAGGGGGTCGAGCAAATCATCCGGGATGGTGGCAGCCTGTGGCAGGATGAATTGCAGATCGGGCTGGGTTTGCCGCAACAGCGCGGCACTGTGCAGCATCACAGGCAGCAGGCGTTGCACTTCGGCCTTGCGGCTGCCGGGCAGCAGTCCGATGACCGGGGGTGCGGCGCTCAGGCCGAATTCCTGCATCAACACTTCACGCGCCCTGCTTGCCTGCACGCGCCCGACGAGCGGGTGGCCGACATAACGCACGGGGATGTTGTGCGCTTCGTAAAACCGGGTTTCAAACGGAAAGATGACGGCCATCATGTCGATGGCGGCACCGTATTTTTTCACCCGTCCCGGTCGCCATGCCCAGACCTGCGGACTGACGTAAAACAGCACCTTGATGCCGCAGGCTTTGGCGTGGCGGGCGAGCTTGAGGTTGAATTCCTTGTAATCAACGCAGATCAAAAGGTCGGGGCGCTGGGTGCAGACGGCGTCCTGCATGGTGGTGAGCGCCCGGCGGATCGCGCCGTAATGGCGCAGAACCTCGCCCAGACCGACAACACCAATGCCGCTGGAATCCACGTTCAATTCGATGCCCGCATCCGCCATGGCACGGCTTCCCATGCCTGTGCCGCAAAGGTTTGGAAGGCGCTCGCGCATGGCGCGGAACACGGCTGCCGCATGTTTGTCGCCGGAAGCTTCGCCGGCGGAGAACATGACGGTGGGTGCAGAATTAGCCGATGGCACGACGGATAACAGAGCAGATCTGGTCGATGGACACGTCGCTTAGCTCGGGATAGATCGGCAGGCTGAGGCAGCGTTGCGCCACGTTTTCCGCATTGGGCAGGCTCAGGCCAAGGTAGTCGGGCTTGAACACGTTTTGCTGGTGCAGCGGGATGGGGTAGTAGATCGCCGAGGCGATTTTTTCGGCCTGCAATGCCTGCTGGATGCTTTCGCGGTGGTCGGTCAGGAGCGTGTATTGGTGGAATACATGCGTGCCGATGCCGTCCTCATGCGGTGTAGTGACGGGCAGGCCGGCAAGACCAGCATTGTAGCGGTGTGCCACGCGGCGGCGTTCGCTGTTATAGGTGGCAATGTGCTTGAGCTTGGCGCGCAGGATGACCGCCTGCATTTCATCCAGTCGGCTGTTGTAGCCGATGATGTCGTGGTAGTAGCGCACCTTGCTGCCGTGGTTGCGCAACTGGCGCAGGGTTGCAGCCAGTTCGTCATCGTTCGTGGTGACCATGCCGCCGTCGCCGAAGCAACCGAGGTTCTTGCTGGGAAAGAAGCTGAAGGCACCCACATCGCCCATGCTGCCGGTCATGTGGCCTTCGATATCTGCGCCGAACGATTGCGCGCAATCTTCGATGATTTTGAGCTGGTGCTTGATGGCAAGGGCGCGAATTGCGGCCATGTCGGCAGGCTGGCCGAACAGATGCACCGGCATGATGGCACGGGTTTTGGGCGTGATGGCGGCTTCGATCAGATTCACGTCGATATTGAAGCTTTGCGGGTCGATATCGACAAACACCGGGCGGGCACCGACGTAGCGAATGGCTTCGGCGGTAGCGATAAAGGTGAAGGGGGTGGTGATGACTTCATCGCCTGCACCAATGCCCGCGGCCAGCAGGGCGAGGTGTAGCGCATCGGTGCCGTTGGCGCAGGTTATGGCATGTTTAACACCAAGGTGGACTGCGGCTTCCTCTTCAAAGGCGCGCACATTCGGGCCAAGAATGAATTGCGCGGATTCCAGCGTGTGCAGCAAGCCTGCGTCGATTTCACTTTTCAGAGCCTGGTATTGGGCAGTCAGGTCAACCATTGGAATGGACATGGGCGTTCTCTTTGTTAATTCGAATTCAATTTGGCACTGATCGCTTCGGCGGCGGCCAGGGCGCGACGGCCTGCCTCGCCGGAAACACGCGGTGTTTTGCCGTGGATACAGCAATCAGCAAAGTGGCGAATTTCCTCCAGCAAGGCATCGCTGCTCTCAAAGCTTTGTTCATTGGGAATGAAGTTGGGTACGCCGGGGAACATTTCGCCTTCGCCGCGTTGGTAGCTTGACAGCACGCGATTCTGGAAATCGACAGAAAGATAGGCATCTTTCTGGAACATGCGCATCTTGCGTTCGCTTTTCAAGCTGATGCGGCTGGCGGTGACGTTGGCAACGCAGCCGTTGGCAAAAGTCAGGCGTGCATTGGCAATGTCGGTGTCGTTGGTCAGAACGGCGGCACCGGACGCTTCGATGCCGATAATTTCCGAGTCCACCATGTCGAGGATGATGTCGATGTCGTGAATCATTAAATCAAGCACCACGCTGACATCGGTGGCGCGTGGCTTGAACGGAGCCAGTCGGGTGGATTCGATGAAGCGCGGCGCGTTGAGCACGCCTTAGAGCGCAAGGATGGCGGGATTGAAGCGCTCCAAATGACCGACCATGAGCACGCGCTGCTGTTCGTGGGCAAGTCGAATCAGTTCGTCGGCCTCTGCAACCGTGGTGGTAATCGGTTTTTCGACCAGAACATGTGACCCGGCCTGAAGAAAATCGCGTGCGATGGCGAAATGCAGGCTGGTGGGGGCGGCAACGCTTACGGCATCAACTTTGCCGAGCAGGTCGAGGTAATCGGTCAAGCCAAGGCAGCCGTGTTTCGCGGCGATGGCGGAGGCTGCTTCGGGGTTGGTATCGACAATGGCGACGAGTTCGCATTCAGGCAGGGCGGCGTATTTGTCGGCGTGAAATTTGCCAAGGTAGCCCGTGCCGATAACGGCGCATTTGAGAGGAGTCATGCTTTATCCTTCACCGCTCATTTTTTAGTCGCGGGATTATAGGCTATGCGCGCGGATTCCTATGACTTGTTTGCAAATGCGGAGCCGTCTGAGGTTTGGGTGGCAGGTGTGGATGAGGCTGGACGCGGACCTCTGGCCGGGGCAGTGTTTGCGGCGGCGGTCATTCTTGACCCCGCACAGCCGATTACCGGGCTAAACGACTCGAAGAAACTGAGCGAAAAACGGCGTGAAGCCTTGTTTATCGAGATTCAGAGCAAGGCGCTGGCCTGGAGTATTGCCGAGGCGAGCGCGGCGGAGATTGACGCCATCAATATCTTGCAGGCTAGCTTACTGGCCATGCAACGCGCAGTCGCGGGATTGTCCAGGGCGCCGACGGAGGTTTTAGTTGATGGCAATCGTGCGCCCGCGTTCGCATGTCCGGCACGGGCGATTATCGGCGGCGATGCACTGGAGCCATGTATCAGCGCGGCGTCGATTTTGGCCAAGGTGGCGCGGGATCGTACTTTGCTGGAGTTGCACGCACGCTATCCGCAGTATGGTTTTGATCGGCACAAGGGCTATCCGACGGCGGAGCACATGGCGGCGCTGGTCGCGCATGGCGCATGTCCGGAGCATCGGCGGAGCTTTGCACCGGTCAAGCGGGTGCTGGGTGGTTGATTTCCGAATGAGGCCAAGGCGCAGTAGCAAGCTGCTGGGTGCGTTCTGCATGAATGCGTTCCAGGCTTAACCCGGTGGGCTGGATGCTGAGTAGAACGGCGCCATCTTCCCAATCACCGAGCACCGCACGCAGGCCATGAGCTTCCTGATGAATGGCAGGGCGATGCGTGTGACCGTGGATAAGGACGTTAACACCATGGCGCTGCATGGCGTCGCTCACGGCTTGCGTGTTGACATCCATGATGAGGTTGGATTTTTGCCCGGTGGCCTGCTTGCTGCGCTCGCGTAGCCTGGAGGCAAGTTTCATGCGTGTTTTCAAGGGCAGATGGCGCAGGACAAACTTTATGAATGGATGGCGCAGTTTGCGGCGCATGGCCTGGTAGGGTGCATCGTCGGTGCAAAGGGTATCGCCATGAAGCAGCGCGACTGGATGGCCGTACAGCTCGGTGACATAAACATCCGGTAGCAGGTTGAAACCGAGGCGTGTGGCAAGCGCGCGCCCAATCATGAAGTCGCGGTTGCCATGCTGGAAAAACAGGGGGATGCCCGCGCTGGAAAGTCTTTTGAGTAGATCGAGCGCGGGCTGAATAGGGGGTGGGATGGGTGCGTCGTCACCCACCCAGACTTCGACAAAATCGCCCAAAATATAAAGCGCATCCGCTTTGAGCAGACGCGCTTCAAGGGCGAGTAGCTGTTGTGTGATGTGTGGCGCATCCTCGCGCAAATGCAGGTCGGCGAGGATGATGAT
>CALKWL010000031.1 GCA_938004235.1 uncultured Gammaproteobacteria bacterium | reverse complement strand
CCGAATGTTTCATAAATTCGCGCGATGATCGCGCAGGATATTGTTCGTACAAGGGGTTTTCCGAAGAAGCGCCGTATCGAGTTATACGGTCGACTGAGGAAAATTCCTTGTACGGACAAGAGACTAGCGAGGGCGGGTGTAATTTATGAAACATTCGGGTTAATTTGCCGTCTGCGCTGGCGACAGGGTGAGAATCTCGCAGCCCTGCTCAGTCAGATGCACGGTGTGCTCCCACTGCGCGGAAAGCGAGTGATCCTTGGTCACCACCGTCCAGCCATCGCTCAGCACCTTGGACTGACGCTTGCCCGCGTTAATCATCGGCTCGATGGTGAAGGTCATACCCGCCTCAAGAATAGGCCCCTCATTGGGCTGGCCGTAGTGCAGCACTTGCGGGTCTTCATGAAACGCTTTGCCAATGCCGTGGCCACAGTATTCGCGCACCACGGAAAAGCCGTTTTTCTCCGCATGACGCTGGATGACATGACCAATCATGCCGAGATTCATGCCAGGCCGAATGGCTTCGATCGCCATGTCCATACACTCGCGTGTAACCCGCACCAGTCGCTTTGCCAGAATTGACACTTCGCCCAGTTCATACATGCGGCTGGTGTCGCCAAAATAACCGTCCTTGATGACGGTTACGTCGATATTGATGATGTCGCCGCGCTTGAGCACCTTGTTACCGGGGATGCCGTGGCAAATCTGGTGATTAATCGAGGTGCAGATCGATTTGGGAAAACCGTGGTAGCCCAGGGTCGCCGGGGTCGTGCCCTGGACGTTCACCATGTAATCATGCGCCAGCCGGTCCAGCTCGCCGGTGGTTACCCCCGGCTGCACAAAAGGCGCGAGGTAGTCGAGCACCTCGGCGGCCAGTCGGCCTGCCATACGCATTTTGGCAATGTCTTCGGGGGTTTTCAGGATGATATTCATGGTGCGGTGGGTTCACGATTAGGCGCAAAAAACAGGATGCGCATTCTAGCAGTCTGTCGGACTTGAGACGAACTGGCTGCAAAAGCAGCTCGATTTTGTACCCTTGCGCTAAAAATGCTTGACATTATGCTTTCACAAAATCATCATGCGCGGCCTTGGAAGCGTGGCAGAGCGGTTGAATGCAACGGTCTTGAAAACCGTCGAAGGTGTGAGCCTTCCGTGAGTTCGAATCTCACCGCTTCCGCCAAACAAAAAACTAAAGCTATCGTGCAACACGGTGGCTTTTTTTTTGCCTGTTATGGCGTATAACTTGCTGGGTTTGTTTGGCTCACCGCAGGTCGAAAGCTTGCGAATCAGGTTGATCCTGAAAGACTTCCCCCAATAACTTTGAAGGGCGGAGGTTTTTCAAGATTCCTTGAGGGCTAAGCCATGCTGACCATCTTTGTCATTGTCTACCTCGCGCTATCCATGCTGATTGGCGTGCTTGCGGCGCGGCATGTGCACAGCGCGGGCGATTTCGTCACGGCCGGGCGCAGTCTGCCGTTTTTTATCGTGGCGGCGATGGTATTTGCGACCTGGTTCGGCGCCGAGGCAGTACTGGGCACACCCGCCACATTTTTGAGCGAAGATCTTGGCGGGCTGATTTCCGACCCGTTCGGTGCGGCGTTCTGCCTGATTTTTTTCGGCGTGTTTTTTGCGCGTAAGCTCTACGCCATGAACCTGATGACCATTGGCGATTTTTACCGCCAGCGTTACGGGCGCAAGGTCGAGGTTATTACCGCCATTGCCATTGCACTTTCGTACCTCGGCTGGGTGTCGGCGCAGGTCATGGCCTTGGGCGTGGTGTTCAACGTGCTTTCGGATGGCGCGCTGTCAACCGAGCAAGGCATTTTGATCGGCGCGGGCGTGGTGTTTTTCTACACTGTGGTCGGTGGCATGTGGTCGGTGGCGTTGACCACCGCCTTCCAGATGGTGGTGATTGTTGCCGGGCTGATTTTCATTGCCTTTATCGCCAGCACGATGACCGGCGGTGTGATGCCGGTGGTTGAACATGCGGTGCAGCATGACAAGTTCAATTTCTGGCCCGAACTGAATGCGGTAGCCATGTTGGGCTTTTTGTCGTCCTTTCTGACCCTGGCCTTCGGCTCGATTCCGCAGCAGGATGTGTTTCAGCGTGCCAACGCCTCCAAAAGTGCGAATATCGCGGTGTGGGCGACGGTGATCGGCGGGGTGATCTATCTGGCCTTCGCCGTAGTTCCGCTATTTCTGACCTATTCGGCGCAGTTGATCGACCCGGAGCTGGTGGCGCGGCTGCTGCCCGAAAACGGCGATAGTATTCTGCCCGAACTCATCAAGGGGCATATGCCATTTTATGCGCAGGTGATTTTTTATGGCGCTCTGCTCGCCGTCATTATGAGTACGGCTTCCGGCACCTTGCTTGCACCCTCGGTCACGCTGGCGGAAAACGTGTTCAAGGGCTGGCTCATCAAGCAGCCTGACGATCGGCAAATGCTGTGGCTGATTCGTGGCGTGATTACGGTTTTCACATTTTTGGTGGTGGTGTACACCTTGTGGTCGCTGAGTCATGAAACCGGGATTCATGCCATGGTTGAGGCAGCTTACAAGGTTACGTTAGTCGTGGCTTTTGTGCCGCTGGTGGCGGGCTTGTACTGGTCACGCGCCAATACGCTGGGAGCTTATCTGTCAATTGGCCTCGGCGTGCTGGTGTGGATTCCGCTGGAGTTCATCCTGCCTGAGGCCGAGATTTCGCCGCATTTCTGGGGCTTTCTGGCGAGTATTGTTGGGATGATTGTCGGGAGTTTTTTGAGAAAACCTGCGCGACTGGAGCGCGGGTGAATTCCGAGTTGCGGTCACGTCACCTGTACCATGTGGGAAACAGTCACCCCATTGACCCAAAAGATCATCTCTCATGAAACACGTCGTATTGCTCTTTGCTGCCAGCCTCATCTGGGTTGTACATCCTGCATGGGCGGCCAATGGCTTGCTCAAAATTACAGCGGATTCAAGCGGTTGGACGATTTTTATCGACGGACAAGCCAAAGGCGTCACCGCTGAAGAGAGCGAAAGACCGCTCAGCCTTGAGTTAGCCGAAGGTGCGCATGTGCTTCTGGCTGTCCGACGCTTTGAAAACAGCGAGTTGCGCCACGAAGTTCCGGATGTATTTGTGAGCCGGGGACTTGTCCAGGCTGTGCACCTGAATCTGGCGCAGATCGAAAATAAACTGGCCAAGGACATCGAGGAGAAAAGACGTGCCCGTCTGCAAGAGGAATTACTCGCCAAGGGCGTAGTGAGTCAAGGCAGGTTTATGTTAATGCGTTGCCCTTTGGGGCAGGTCTGGTCAGGCCATGCCTGCACAGGTACGGCCAATCGCTATACGTGGCAGCAGGCCATGGCGCTGAGCCAGTCGTATGCGGGCTATTCCGACTGGCGTCTTCCCACGCGGGAGGAGTTGCTGATTATTCGCTATTGCAAAGCCGTGGGAGGCTATCAGACATACTCCTCGGGGAAATTGCACACCAACTGCGCCGATATGCGTCTGTTGTCTTCCTTTGACCAGAAAAACCTCTTCAACACCTCTGATAGTTGGTTTTGGTCGGCGTCAACCGTTGCGGATTATGCCGGCTATAGATCGGAAGAGCGTCGTGTAGGGAAAGAGTGTAGATCTCGGTGGT
>CALKWL010000030.1 GCA_938004235.1 uncultured Gammaproteobacteria bacterium | reverse complement strand
TGAGCACCCTGAGTGCTTTGTCAAAAAACCGCGCAATCTTCCGGTACGCGACACTCACGGTCGGCCAGTTCATTGCCTTCAATATGCTGGCCGGGCAGGTGGCACAGCCGGTGATGCGGCTGGCAAACCTGTGGATGGACTTTCAGCAGGTGGGCATTTCGGTTCAGCGCCTGGGCGACATTCTCAATACCCGGACTGAGCTGGCGGGCAACAAGAGCCCCATGCCGCCGATCAAGGGGCGCATCACGCTGGACGAGGTGGGCTTCCGCTACCGACCGGACGGCACGGAGGTGCTCAAGGGCGTGAGCCTGGACATTGGACCCGGCGAGGTGATCGGTATCGTCGGGCGCTCCGGCTCCGGCAAGAGCACTCTGACCCGGCTGGTGCAGCGGCTGTTCGTGCCCGAGCGCGGCCGGGTGCTGATCGACGGGATGGATCTGTCCATGGTGGATGCGGCCTCGTTGCGGCGGCAGATCGGCGTGGTTCTGCAAGAAAACGTGTTGTTCAACCGATCCATCCGCGAAAATATCGCCCTGGCCGATCCCGGTGCCCCGCTGGAGACGGTTATGCAGGTCGCCCGATTGGCTGGCGCGCATGAGTTCATTCTGGAGTTGCCCGAGGGTTATGACACCCTGGTCGGTGAGCATGGCTCGACGCTTTCCGGCGGGCAGCGTCAGCGCATCGCCATCGCCCGAGCTCTGATGACTAACCCTCGCATCCTGATCTTCGATGAGGCAACCAGTGCTCTGGATTATGAGAGCGAGCGCGTCATTCAGGACAATATGAAGGCGATCTGCAGGGGGCGCACCGTCATCATCATCGCTCACCGTCTGAGCGCGGTGCGCGACGCGAACCGGATTGTGGTGATGGAGCGTGGGCAGATTGTCGAGAGCGGTGCGCACGCGGA
This sequence comes from uncultured Gammaproteobacteria bacterium, assembly GCA_938004235.1. Classification (GTDB taxonomy): domain Bacteria; phylum Pseudomonadota; class Gammaproteobacteria; order Halothiobacillales; family Halothiobacillaceae; genus Thiofaba. The sequence goes on along the minus strand of CALKWL010000030.1, from coordinate 1,225 downwards.
CTTGATCCATCATGCGGATGGGCAGTATGCCCGCCTGTACCGCTTGCAGCAGGGGTAATCCATGATGTCCTCACCCAAGCGGCAAGCCAGCGGCGATCTGTTTAAGCGTTATGGCGCAGCCTTTCGTCATGCCTGGTCGGAGCGCAAGCGATTGGATGGTGAACTGCGCACGCCCCTTGAGGCTCAGTTTTTGCCCGCTGCGCTGGCGCTACGTGATACGCCGCTCTCGCCTACGCCGCGTGTGGCGATGTGGCTGCTCGTCGTGTTCGTCATGCTGGCTTTGCTGTGGGCCATCTTTGGCCGTATCGACGTGGTGGCCACAGCCCAGGGGCGCATCGTGCCAAATGACCGCATCAAGACCATCCAGCCGATGGAAACCGCCGAGGTGCAGGCCATTCACGTCAGTGACGGACAGAGTGTCAAGGCGGGCGATGTGTTGGTCGAGCTTGATGCGAGCGGTGCTGAGGCCGATGAAGAGCGTTTGCAGCGGGAGTTGGCCTTGGCAAGGCTTGATGTCTTGCGTGGCGAAGCCCTGCTCGGCGCGATGGACTCCGATCAACCTGCGCGGCTCTCCCCGCCTGGGGATGTCCCCCCGCGCATGGTGCAGGAGAGCGAGCGTCTTGTCCTTGGGCGTCTGGTTGAGTACCGAGCCCGGCTGGCGCAGATTGATGCGGGGATCGTCCGACGCGAGGCTGAACGCCGGGCGACGGTCGAGCGCTTGCATAAACTCGAAAAGACGGCTCCGATCGCGCGTCAGCGGGCCGATGATGTGAAGGACTTGCTCGAACAAAACTATCTTTCGCGGCATGATTTTCTGGAGCTGGAACTGGTCAGGATTGAACAGGAGTCCGATCTTGCCGCTCAGCGCGAAACCTTGCATGAAATCGAAGGCGCTCTTCGTGAGGCGCGCGCTCAGCGTGATGCTCTGCGTGCGGAAACTCGCCGAGCTACGCTGGACGAAATGCGTGAGGGATCTCAGCGGACAGCTTCGTTGACGCAAGAGTTGGTCAAGGCCAAGACGCGCCATCGACTGATGCGGCTGACTGCCCCGGTTGACGGTACGGTGCAGCAACTGGCAGTGCATACCGTGGGTGGCGTGGTCACTCCGGCGCAGCCGCTGATGGTCATTGTGCCTGGCGATAACCCGTTGGAGATAGAGGCTTTTGTGGAGAACAAGGAAGATCGGAAGAGCGTCGTGTAGGGAAAGAGTGTAGATCTCGGTGGT
>CALKWL010000029.1 GCA_938004235.1 uncultured Gammaproteobacteria bacterium | reverse complement strand
GAGTTCAGACGTGTGCTCTTCCGATCTCTTTGATGCGGCGCAGGCCGCCATGCAGTTTGTCGAGCGTTATCCCTGGGTGCCGAGCTTCAAGGTCGAATATTTCCTTGGGGTGGACGGCATTTCCATGCCTTTGATTTTGCTGACCACCTTTACCACCGTGTTGGTGGTTTTGGCGGGTTGGGATGTCATCGAGGAAAAGACGGCGCAGTACATGGCGGCCTTTCTGATTATGGAAGGCATGATGATCGGCACTTTTGCCGCTCTGGATGCCGTCCTGTTCTATTTCTTCTTCGAAGGTATGCTGATACCCATGTATCTGGTGATTGGTATCTGGGGTGGGCCGCGTCGTGTGTATGCCACGATGAAGTTCTTCCTCTACACCTTCTTCGGTTCGGTATTCATGTTGATCGCCCTGATCTACATGTATTTCCAGGCGGGCAGCTTCAGCATTCTTGATTTCCACAAGCTGCCGTTGGGCATGACCGAGCAGATTTTGATCTTCTTCGCTTTCCTTATTGCCTTTGCCGTCAAAATTCCCATGTGGCCAGTGCATACCTGGTTGCCTGATGCGCATGTGGAGGCTCCGACCGGTGGTTCGGTCATTCTGGCGGCCATCATGCTGAAAATGGGTGGCTACGGTCTGATCCGCTTCTCCTTGCCAATTACTCCCGACGCAAGTCATGTGCTCGATTCGCTCATGATTTTCCTGTCCTTGGTCGCGATTGTGTACATCGGTTTTGTGGCGTTGGTGCAGAGCGACATGAAAAAGCTGGTCGCCTACTCCTCGATTTCACACATGGGCTTTGTCACCCTCGGCATGTTCATTGTGTTCATGATTATGGCCAACCCAGTGGGCGAGGGCGGCGCCGCGCTGGCGCTTGAGGGCGCGATGATCCAGATGGTGTCGCACGGCTTCATTTCCGCGGCCATGTTCCTTGCCATTGGTGTGATGTACGACCGTTTGCATAGCCGTGAAATTTCGGCTTATGGCGGAGTGGTCAACAGTATGCCGATCTTTGCGGGCTTTGTGGTTTTGTTCGCCATGGCCAACGTCGGCCTGCCGGGAACTTCGGGCTTTGTCGGCGAATTCATGGTGATTCTGGCGAGTTACAAGGCGAATTTCTGGATTGCCCTGATCGCGGCTTTAACCCTGATTGTCGGCGCCGCCTATACCTTGTGGATGGTCAAACGCGTGATTTTTGGCGAGGTCAAACACGCAGAGGTTTCTTCCATGCCCGATTTGAATGCGCGTGAAGCCTTGATTATGACCAGTCTGGCGCTGTTGGTGATTGGTTTGGGCGTGTGGCCTGATCCGTTGGCTCATGTGATGCACGCCACCATTGACAACCTTGTTTCGCACATCGCTCAATCCAAGCTTTAAGCCCGGAAATATCCATGACTTTAGAATCGCTCAACTTAATGCCGATTTTGCCCGAGATTATTCTTCTGGCGCTGGCGTGTTCCATTTTGCTGATTGATGCCTTCCTGCATTCTGGTTCACGCGATCTGACCTATTGGTTGACCCAAGTCAGCCTAGCGGCTACGTTTGTTGCCGTATTGTCGGGCATGAGTATGGAGCAGCGTCTTAGTTTTGATGGCAGCGTCATCAACGACGGGCTTTCGGATGTGATGAAGCTGGCGATGATTCTGATGACCAGCATGGCGTTCGCACTGTCGCGCAGCTATCTCAAAGATCGCGACATTCACAAAGGTGAGTACTACATCCTGGGATTGTTCGGTCTGCTGGGCATGATGATTATGGTCAGCGCTTACAGTCTGTTGCTGATTTACCTGGGTCTTGAGCTGATGTCGCTGGCCATGTATGCCATGGTGGCGATTCATCGGGATGACATTCGCGCATCTGAAGCGGCGATGAAATATTTTGTGCTGGGTGCGCTGGCCTCGGGGTTGTTGTTGTATGGCATGTCGTTGTTGTACGGCATTACCGGTTCGCTGGATATTGCGGTGATTCGTCAAGCGGTTCTGGGCGGCGAAATACCCAAGCTTGCCCTGTTGATGGCGATGTTGTTCATGTTGGCAGGGCTAGTGTTCAAGCTGGGCGCCGCGCCGTTTCACATGTGGCTGCCGGATGTTTATGACGGCGCGCCGACTGCGGTCACCCTGTATCTGGGGGCCGCGCCGAAAATTGCTGCGCTGGCCTTGCTGATTCGTCTGTTTGGGGATGGGCTGATCGGTATTTTGCCCGACTGGCAGATGCTGATGATCGTTTTTGCTGTCGCCTCCCTGTTTGTCGGCAACGTGATTGCGATTGCGCAAAGCAGTTTCAAACGCATGCTGGCCTACTCCACTGTGTCGCATGTCGGCTTTATCCTGCTTGGCGTGCTTTCGGGTACGGCGGATGGTTTTTCTGCCGCACTGTTCTACACCTTGGCCTATGGCCTGATGAGCCTGGGCGGTTTCGGCATCATTACTTACCTGGCTTCCCGCGGGATTGAGGCGGATCAGCTGGATGACTTGAAAGGCTTGAACGATCGCAGTCCATGGATGGCTTTTATTTTGCTGATTTTGATGTTTTCCATGGCGGGTATTCCGTTCACCCTGGGCTTCTGGGCCAAGCTTGCGGTCTTGCAGGCCGTGGTGCAGATTGACCTGGTCTGGTTGGCTGTTTACGCGGTGGTCATGTCGGTGATTGGCGCCTTCTACTACCTGCGTGTGCTCAAGATGGCTTATTTCGACAAGCCGCTGGTTACAGGCATGCCGACGCATACTCTGGACATGCGCTGGGTATTGAACGGCACTGGAATCGCCGTGCTGGTTTTGGGCTTATACCCGGCGGGTCTGGTCGCCTTGTGCGCTCAGGTCTTCTAAGGAGATGCTGATTTATTCCATCCATGGAATAAATCAGCTCGCTTATCGCGGTACACGCCCGCGATAAGCTCTCACGAATCAAAGACTTCCGTCTTTGACCGTGTTGGGACATCCTGCCCCAAGCGGGAAACGCTGAATAAATCAGCGTTTCCCTAATCCGCGATGATTCTGGTTCAGAATCGTGCAACCCCGCGTTCAAACTATAGGCCGTCATCGATGACCAGTTCTTCAGCCGTATTCAGTCTGATTTTCCTGAGTTTTGTGCTTGCCAATGCGCCTTGGTTGAATCAGCGTCTGTTTGCTGTGATTCCTGCGGCGTGGTCTTCCAAGCCATTCTGGATGCGTTTGCTGGAATGGATGCTGGGGTTTGGCTTGGCGGCTTTACTGGCCTGGCGTTTTGAACTTGGCTGTGCCAGCGTGCCTGCGTTTTTTGGCTTCGCTGCCTGTGTCGGCGAGATCTATGCTAAAACCTGGGAGTTTTATTCCGTGAGCGTGGTGCTGTTCGCGGTGTTTGCCTTGCCCGGGTTCATTTATTTTGTCGAAGGCCGTCGCCGACATAAAACGGCTTGATGCTCGTCCACGCGCCGCCTGGCCTGAAGTGCCCTGGCGGGCACTCCTGGGCCTCTTGCCCTGGCTTAAACCACCCTTAGTCCGTTACGCAGCAGGCTATCAGTCGCCTCAATAAAGCTTTTGCGCCTGAACAGCAGGTTGAGCTTGCGCCCGCCGCACTGATGCCAGAGCACCGCCGAGCGTATGCCCGCGAGCAGGGCGCTGCGGATGCGTTGGGCGACCCAGGGCTGATTGAGCTGATTTGGGTTGCCCTTGACCATGACTTTGGGCGTAAGCGTGCTGATCGTTTGCTGGTAAAGATTGGCCAAGGCTTCGATACGGCCGGGATCCAGCCAGTCCTGCTCCTTTTCGCGCAGACCGATCTCCTGAATCTCATTGCCCACGGTTTGCATCATGGCGGTGTCCAGCATCAATTGCTGTGCCAGGTGCAGCAGTGTCAGACTATGGCGCATGATATCCGCATCCTGGTTGCCGGCCTGTCCCGCCAGTTGTTTGCGCAAATGGCGCAAGCCGTCACCCAGGCGTAATACACCGTCGTACACCGCGGGAACGTCAGGCGCATCCATGCGAAACACGCTGGCGATGCTGGCCGCAAAGGCGTGCTCAGGCGCCTGCCCCTGATAGGCCAGCTCGCGCACGATCAGGCAGGCCTGAACAATACCCGCGAGTGCAAGGGTTTGGTCTTCAATCGTTCGCGCCATTAGGCCGTTGTCTCCATATCAGTGTTTTGTTCCATGGCCTGTTCAATCACTGCGCCGCCCAGGCACTCCTCGCCCGCGTAAAACACCACCGATTGCCCGGGGGTAATCGCGCGTTGCGGCTGTTTGAACACCACTTTTATGGCGTCTGCGGAAAGTTTTTCAATACGGCAGGCTTGGTCGGGCTGTCGATACCGCGTTTTGGCGCAGCACTCGAACGGCAATCCGGGCACGATTTCAGGGGCGACCACCCAGGTCACTTGCCTGGCTATCAGGGCGGAGTGATACAGAGCCGGATGATCAGTGCCCTGCGTGACCACCAGACGATTGCGCGACAGATCCTTGGCGACCACGAACCACGGCTCTTCGCCAAAATCACGCAGTCCGCCGATGCCCAAGCCCTGGCGTTGTCCCAAGGTGTAATACATCAGTCCGTGATGTTGGCCGATGACTTTGCCGTCGAGGGTCACGATATCTCCAGGTTGGGCGGGAAGATAGCGTTGCAGGAATTCGCTGAAGCGACGCTCGCCAATGAAGCAGATACCTGTGCTGTCCTTTTTTCTGGCGGTCGCCAGGCTCGCCTGCTCGGCAATGCGCCGCACTTCGGGTTTGGGCAAATCACCCACGGGAAAGAGAACCCGATTTAGTTGTTCCTGGCTGAGGGCGTGCAGGAAATAACTTTGATCCTTGTTGTCATCCAGTCCCTTGCACAGGTGCACGCCATGTGCGTCCCGGTGCAGCCGGGCATAGTGCCCCGTGGCAATCGCCTGCGCACCGAGGTTATTCAGGGCGTGATCGAGGAAGGCGCGGAACTTGATTTCGCGGTTGCAGAGGATGTCGGGGTTTGGTGTGCGACCGGCGCGGTATTCCTCAAGAAAATAGGCAAATACGCGATCCCAGTATTCGCGTGCAAAGTTGACGAAATGGAATGGAATGTTAAGACGGTCGCACACAGCCATGGCGTCGATCATGTCAGCGCGGGAGGTGCAATGTTCCTCGTCGTCGTCATCTTCCCAGTTTTTCATGAACAGTCCTTCGACTGCATATCCCTGCTGTTGCAGAAGCAGGGCGGCGACAGACGAGTCCACACCGCCGGACATGCCGACAATGACCTTCATGCCAGGTTGGAAAACGGAATCAGGGCTGTGCATCAGGCGTAGTGTCGAATGGTGTCCAAGGGATAGCGCCGTCCGGCGCGGTGATCGTCGATGCAGGCCATGACCAGCGGACTGCGGTGTTGGGATGCACAGGCGCGCGCCTCGTCGGTACTGAGCCAAACCGGGTGAATAATGCCTTTGTCCAGTACGGCATTTTCTATCACCTGTTCAATCGTGCCGGTAAAGGCCGCACGCAGGTAGGTTGCTCCGTTGTCGGGCGCGCGCCATTGATAGAAACCAATCAGATGGGTTGGATGAAATAGTATCCCGGCTTCTTCGATGGTTTCACGCACGCAGGCTTCAAGCAGGCTTTCACCCGGTTCGAGGTGTCCAGCAGGCTGATTGATTTGTATGAGCCCATTGATCCGCTCCTCAACAAGGAGGTAACGCCCGTTTTTTTCAATCACGGCAGCAACGGTGGCATGGGGCTTCCAAATCATGGCGGCAAGCCTAGCAAATCCCTGGTTGCGTGTCATGACATCCTCTGGGTGAATTGACGACTTATGTTTGATTAACCATGGTTTATGTGTGATTATCCTCAGGCGATTGATAGCCTAAGCTGTTGATTTATTGCTGTTATATATACGATGGTTGTTCTTATGCGCGGCGCGCGTGCGTGTCGATAGAGCGCATCCGATGGAAGGGGAAGCTCAGATCGGCCGTGTTCCTGAGCCCCTTTCCAACTCAATGAGGTAAAGACGGATGGACGATAAGCTTCCTTTGACCGGTCAAGAGCGTCAGGTCAAAATTTCCGAGGTCATTTCCACGCGCACAGACCCTCACGGGGTCATCGCTTTTGCCAATTCAGCCTTTCTCGCCGTGACCGGCTACGCCAGCAATGAGGTTTTGGGAAAACCGCACAATATTGTTCGTCACCCGGATGTTCCCCGCGCCGTTTATGCTGCACTCTGGCAAGCTTTGCGCAATGGTGAGACATTTTTTGGCGTGACTAAAAATCGTAACAAGGGCGGCGATCATTACTGGACGCTAGGCTATTTTCACCCGGACACCCGTGTCGGAAGCGCGGAAATTATTGGTTATCGTTCAACACGCAAGGGTTTTTTTGATGCCAAGCTCAAGCATGATCTGGACGAGCTGTTTGGCGAGGTGCGCCAGGCGGAGGTGCAGCACGCACGCCCCGACCAGGTTAAGGCGGGTCTCGAAGCCTTGAAAAAAGCGTTGAAAAAGCGCGGCTTCGGTGATTACCAGGAAATGTCCAGGCTCGCGCTTGCTTGAAACGCCTCATTTAGGCGGCGCCAACGCTTTAATCGCTTGCGACTGTTGATTTGTGAGCGCGCCAAGCGTGCAGGTTAAAGCGCTATAATCGAGCCCTCGTTGTTATTGATACGGCACAGAGAATTTTTAAATCCGACGCGTGTCGGATGCACAACCGCAGTCGGTTGGTTTCGCAGTGCCGTATCAATAACCTATCGGTTTGATTGACTATTGATACGGCCTTCCCATGTTCTTTCAAGGAGTGACATTGTCCCAACCTTGGTCACTAATTCAAACTTCATCTGGCCGAATCAATAAATCCCTTAATAGAACTTGGAGCAAGATGATGGCCTACGAAAAAATTGTGCCGCCCGCTCAGGGCGTCAAGATCACGACGAATCCTGATAACAGCATCAATGTGCCCAACAACCCGATCATTCCCTTCATCGAGGGCGATGGCATCGGCGTAGACATTACGCCAGTGATGATTAAGGTTATCGACGCAGCCGTCGAGAAGGCTTACGGCGGCGAGAAAAAAATTGCCTGGATGGAAGTGTACGCCGGTGAAAAGGCCAACGCAGTGTACGGCGACAACACCTGGTTGCCGGGCGAAACCCTTGAGGCGATCAAGGACTATGTCGTGTCCATCAAGGGGCCGCTCACCACGCCGGTCGGCGGCGGCATCCGCTCACTGAATGTGACTCTGCGCCAGGAGCTGGATCTTTACGTCTGCCTGCGCCCTGTGCGTTACTACGCCGGCACGCCCAGCCCGGTGAAAGCGCCCGAGAAGACCGATATGGTGATCTTCCGCGAAAACTCCGAAGACATCTATGCCGGCGTCGAGTGGGCGGCGGGCACGCCTGAAGCGAAAAAAATTATCGAATTCATGCAGAAAGAACTGGGCGTGAAGAAGATCCGCTTCCCGGAAACCTCCGGCATCGGCATCAAGCCGGTGTCTTCCGAAGGCACCCAGCGTCTGGTGCGCAAGGCCATCCAGTATGTGATCGATAACGATCGCGAGTCGCTGACCCTGGTGCACAAGGGCAACATCATGAAATTCACCGAGGGCGCCTTCAAAGAGTGGGGCTATCAGCTCGCCAAGGATGAGTTCGGCGCGGTGGAGATTGACGGCGGGCCATGGTGCATGTTCAAAAATCCGAAGACCGGACGCGAGGTCATCGTCAAGGATGTGATTGCGGATGCCTTTCTGCAACAGATCCTGCTGCGCCCGGCGGAGTATGACGTGATTGCCACCCTGAACTTGAACGGCGACTATATTTCCGACGCGCTGGCGGCGCAGGTCGGCGGCATCGGCATCGCGCCGGGCGCTAACCTTTCCGACACCGTGGCCATGTTCGAAGCCACCCACGGTACCGCGCCGAAATACGCCGGCAAGGATCAGGTCAACCCTGGCTCGATCATTCTCTCCGCCGAGATGATGCTGCGCCACATGGGGTGGGTTGAAGCGGCCGACCTGGTGGTCAAGGGCATGTCTGGCGCCATTCAGGGCAAACGCGTGACCTACGATTTCGCCCGCCTGATGGACGGCGCCGTCGAAGTGAGCTGCTCTGCCTTTGGTGATGAAATGATTGCGCACATGTAAATGCCTTTGTTGTGAGCGAGAAGAAAAAGCCTGCGTTGTCGCAGGCTTTTTTGTATTCCGACAGGCTGCTGGGGATCAGTCTTGTGAATTCGTTGAAGGAAATACCTCAGTCCTTCGAGTTGAGTAAAACCTTCATGAGGGCTTGCGCGGCGTGAGAGGGTGTGCGAGCTGCATGGCTGACCATGCCCAGTGTGCGCCGGATGGTTAGCCCTTCCACATGCGCTTCCACCACGTCATCTCCCAGCATCTTGCGCGGTAGGGCGCTCCAGCCGAGGCCGATGGCAACCATGGTGCGCAGGGTTTCCAGATAGTTGGTTTCTAGAATCACGTCCAGCGCGCCGTGGCGTTGCAGGATGGTCGCCTCGATGATCGTGCGGGTGTAAGTGCCTACGGCGGGGAGGATGGCTGGGTGCTGACCAAGTTCGTCAAAGCTTATGCGCTCCCGGCTGGCAAGCGGGTGTTCCGGCGCGACGGCGATCACCAGAGGGTCGTCCCACAGCGATGTGAGGCTTAATTGCGCCGAGGGGCGCAAGGGCAGGGTGACCACGCCGAGTTCATATTCGCCGCGCTCGACGGCCTGGCAGGCTTGTTCCGAATCCATAAAGGCAAGATCAAGGCGCACAGACGGGTAGCGGCGCGTGTAGTCCTTCAGAAGGGGCGGCAGGCGGCGCAGGCCGATGTGGTGCGAGGTGACGATGGAAAGTGTGCCGCTGATTTCACTCGACAAATTCGCGATGACCTGACGGGTTTCGCGCACTTCATGAATGATGCGTTCGGCCACCGGGCGCAGGGCGCGCCCGGCTTCAGTGAGGGCGGTGCGCCGACCCAGGCGGTCGAACAGTGTGACGCCCAGGCTGGTTTCGAGCTGGGCGATACGTTTGCTGATGGCCGGTTGAGTCAGGTGCAGTTTGTCGGCGGCCAGCGAAAACGAGGCATGTTCAGCCACAGCGAGAAAGGCTTGGTAGTTTGATATATCCATTGGGAATGCAATCCATGAAAATTATCCATTGGAGTTATGGATAATTCATTTTTACACTGCCCGCAAGTCAAAACCTTTAATGCGTGGGGGGTGTGTGATGTCGCGTTTGCCATCGTTGGTTTCAGTGGTCGGTTTGCTTGCCTGTCTAAATATGCCTGCCCATGCGGCTTCGGGCGGATTCGCGCTGTCCAGCAGCGAGATCAAGCCGGGACAAACCCTGGTTGCTGACCATGTATTTAACGGGTTTGGCTGTGAAGGCGGCAATCAGTCGCCTGCGTTGTCCTGGACGCCGGGGCCGGAAGGCACCCGCAGCTACGCCGTGACCATGTATGACCCGGACGCACCCACTGGTTCCGGCTGGTGGCATTGGGTGGTGTACAACATTCCGGCGAGCGTCACTCATCTTGCGGCGGGCGCGGGTGATGCGTCGGGCGCGAAGTTGCCGGTTGGCGCCATGCACGGGCGCACCGATTTTGGCGCGCAGGGATTTGGCGGCGCCTGTCCGCCCGTGGGCGACAAGCCGCATCGCTACATTTTTACCGTGTACGCGCTGAAGTCCGACAGGCTGGAGGTTCCGGCGGATGCCAGTGCGGCGCTGATTGGCTACATGATTCACGCCAACCAACTGGCCAAGGCCACGCTCAAGGCTAAATACGCGCGCTGATTTCAAGTGAAAGATAAAAGTAATTGGGGAGGGGAGCCATGAATGCGAGAACGCTTTACGACAAACTCTGGGACGCGCATGTGATCCGCCGGGAAGACGACGGCACCGCGCTGATCTACATCGACCGCCAGCTCGTGCACGAGGTGACCTCGCCGCAGGCCTTCGAGGGCTTGCGTATGGCGGGTCGTCAGCCGTGGCGTCGCGAGGCGATGCTGGCCGTGCCGGATCATAACGTTCCAACGCTGGGCTCGCGCGACAACGGCGTCGAAGGCATTGCCGACCCGGTCTCGCGCGAGCAGGTCAGCACGCTCGACAAAAACTGCGCCGAATTCCAGATCGTCGAGTTCAGGATGAACGATGTGCGCCAGGGCATCGTGCACGTGATCGGCCCAGATCGGAAGAGCGTCGTGTAGGGAAAGAGTGTAGATCTCGGTG
>CALKWL010000028.1 GCA_938004235.1 uncultured Gammaproteobacteria bacterium | reverse complement strand
ACTAGCAGTATGTCAATAGCAATTTGAAATTTGGTCAGAAGGATGTCCAGCTAACGCTTGCATAACCCGCGCTGCTTTGGGCGTCGGGTTCATGCGTAGTTGGGCGGCGCACTAACCACGCCGCTCATATCCTTTTCCATCCACCATTACCGGTTTTGCTCCGGTAAATTCGCAATTCATATTTGCGGCTCTGGTAAACCAGCGTCCATGTATATTTTCAGCAATGACGAAGGAAAAGAAAAATCCCACTCGATTCTTGCTGATGGAGACCTGTAAAACAACCGGTCATTTTTTTCATCGTACATGACGAAAATATATCCAGCAAAAATAACACTGCTTGTTTTTTCTTTCATGCGTCCGCCCGTCCTTTTGCTTAACCTGCGGCTGTTTTTTGCCGTCTGGTTTAAGCCTATGTTGGGTACGGCGTTCCTACGCCCGACCCAACTACTTGTTAGCCTGATTCGTTACACAACGAATCTTGATAAATCACCAATTCTTCTAAAAAACGAGAAAACGACACGCCGCGCTCAGATGCCAATCGTTTTCCAACCTTGTGCCAATGCGGAGAAATCGCAATGTTAACTCTCCGTTTTCTTACCTCCGCAGGCAACGGTTTTGGCCCAGGTTTTGCGCGACGCAATCGAATCACACGGCCGTCTACAGTCATCATCGTTGTAAAATATGCCATGCAATTATCTGCCCCACGAATCGACAACGGCCGTAATCCGCACCTCTGGCCCTACCCACCCCTCCGGCTTAATCACCTTGCCATCACCTTCTCGGTAATGCACACGGCCGTCCGCCCACACCTTCGTCATATTCGCTTCATGCACTGCGTCGAACACCGCGCCAAAGTCCAGCACATTCATCGCCGCCAGCGCGTCGGCTATATACGCCATCACCAAATCGAGCTTGTCCATTTGGATACGCAAATCCGTCGCCCCCACAAAGGCTTCCAACACGGCCGCCACCTTCAAAACCCACATGACGCGAAAATCTCTGGCAGGGCAAGATGGGGGACACCCCGTTTTATAGCGATACGGCCGTGCCGATAGTCTGCGCCCAGCAGCAACGGCCGTGCCCACCACAAAATAAACCAAATCCGCTATTGCATCCAACTGTCCCACCAGGTCAGCAGCAGCAGCAAACTCTGCCAACTCCTCCAACATAAACCCTGCCCGCCGCGTGCGGTAGAGCACAGACAGACTACCATCGGCACGCAAATGGTCTTTCGGCTTCTCAAAAACCTCAAAAAACCGCGCCACCTGTATCCCCATCGCCTTTGTGTCAATCGTTCTCGTTTCCATCATCGTCACCTATGCTTCGCCAGCAGCGCCCGCCGACGGCCGTAATTACGCCGCTTGCTCTTAGTCATCATTGCCCGCTGCACCCCGCTGTAACCAACATGCCAGGCCCCGTGCTCGGCGCACCAATAAATATTGGGACGTACCCCGTTTAGACGTTTCAACCTGTCCGCTGCCATTCCAGCCGACTTTTTGCTTGGATATAACACCTTTCTGCAAGCCACTACGCCTCCTCATGTTGATAAAATCCGCAATCGTTTTCCATAAGCTGTGGGAATACCTCGTGTGGATGAAGCGGCTCAAACGGCCGTTCCCTCCGCTGCCGTCGATACCAAGGCCAAAAAACCTCCGGGCCATTCTGGAACTTCCTGATGTACAGGTCATAAAAAAATGACACTTCCAAGACGGGCACACCCCATATCATTGCAATCCGAGTTACATCTGGGGGCACTGGTTCAAAGGTACTCCACGCTGCGCTCATCACCCTCACCAGTAACGGCCGTTCCCTCGCCATCCGCTGCGCCGCGCCATCACAACTACCAGAGACAGACCCAGCAATAGTAACAATACAACGACAACCCCCGATGGATCACCAATAGTTGCATTGGCCTCAACCAATTGAACATTGGTTGGTGTCGCGTCTGGATTAGGCGTCATGGTAATGACGGCCGTAGGCACGGCCGTTTGTGTAGGCGCAGTCGTCGCAGTTGGCCCAACAGTAGGCACGGCCGTTTGTGTGGCAACGGGTGGCGGATACGGTGCTGGTGGCGGCGGATACGCCGCAAACACATTGTCC
>CALKWL010000027.1 GCA_938004235.1 uncultured Gammaproteobacteria bacterium | reverse complement strand
GCGCACGATTGCGGCGATGAATTTGAAGTACGTGGTGATTACCTCGGTGGATCGGGACGATTTGCGCGATGGCGGTGCGGCGCATTTTGCCGCCTGCATTCGTGAGTCGCGCGCGGCGCGTCCCGGTCTAGTGGTGGAAACCCTGGTGCCGGATTTTCGTGGGCGCGAGGCCTTGGCGATTGATATTTTGGCGCAGGAGCCGCCGGATGTGCTGAATCACAATCTGGAAACCGTGCCGCGTTTGTACCGTGAAGCGCGTCCGGGCGCGGATTACGCCGGTTCGCTGCGCCTGTTGCGCGAGTTCAAAGCGCGTGTGCCGCAGGTGCCGACCAAGTCCGGCTTGATGTTGGGTCTGGGCGAGAGCGACGAAGAAATCATCGAGGTGCTCAAGGATTTGCGCGCGCACGGCGTGGACATGCTGACCTTGGGGCAGTATTTGCAGCCTAGTGCGCACCATCTGTCGGTGCAGCGTTACGTCTCGCCGGAGGATTTCGATGAACTGGCGCGGGTGGCGCGTGAGCTTGGCTTCCGCCATGTGGCCAGCGGGCCGTTGGTGCGCAGTTCCTATCATGCTGAACATGGCGGTCTGGCGCTGCTTGAGGGTTGAATCGCATGTTGGCATGGATGCAGAAATGGACGGACAGCCCGGCCAAGGCCAGGCAGCGCTGTTTGCGTTTGCTGGGGGCGGCGGGTTTGCCCTATGTGCGTGATGTGGTGATTCCCGACGAAGTGGGCGGTTATACCCAGATTGACCATTTACTGCTGACCGCGCAGGGGCTGGTGGTGCTGGAGTGGCGCTATCTGCGCGGCGTCGTGCATGGTTCGGATTATGCGCAGGAATGGACTCGCTTTGAGGGCAGTGAGCGGCATGATTTCGCGAACCCCTTGCGTCATTTGCAGACCATGGGCGATACGCTGGGCACGATGATTTCCGGCGGCAAGGGCACCGTACCGCTGCGCACTTTCCTGCTGGTGAGTGGTCCGGTCAGCTTCGCCAGAGCCCAGCCTCAGGGCGTGATTAGTGAGGAAGGCTTGTCGGCCTGGCTTGACGCGCAGTCTTCGGTTATTCCAGCTCGCCATCAGCTTTTGTGGGGCGCGCTTCTAGGGCGCGTTGCCTGCGAGCCCGTCGTGAGTCTGGTTTGAAGTGGTCTTGTATGTTTAGCTTTGAAGCGAGCGTGCTTACCGGGGAAGAATGATGGCGATTCATTGGCAAATTGTTCTGGCGCTGTTGTTGGCTATCGTGGCGGGCGTCGGATTGGGGGAGCAGCAGGCTGGCATTTCATTGTTGCCTCTGTACGAGTTTGTCGGAGGTATGTTTCTTGACGCTCTTAAAATGCTGATTGTGCCGCTGGTTGTGTCGTCGATGATTGTGGGTATGGCCAGCTTGGGGCGCGGCGGACACGTTGCCGCGTTGGCGGGGCGTACTGGATTGTATTTTTTGGTTTCAACATCGCTGGCTGTGGTTCTGGCGGTTGTGGTCATGAATGGTTTTCAACCGGGGTTGATTGATGGTGAGCCTCTTACCGAGGCGCTTTCTCTCATTCCCACCCAAGGGCTCGCACTGCCTGCCGCTTCTTCTCATGAGCTGGGTGATTTCTTTAACGTGATCCGCCAGCTCTTGCCCAGCAATATTGTGGCGGCGGCAGCGCAGACCCAGATAGATCGGAAGAGCACACGTCTGAACTCCAGTCACGTCAGTCAATC
>CALKWL010000026.1 GCA_938004235.1 uncultured Gammaproteobacteria bacterium | reverse complement strand
GACTGACGTGACTGGAGTTCAGACGTGTGCTCTTCCGATCTCCGGCGAGCAGGAGACCCTGCACCTGCATCCGCAGCTCAAGCGGGCGATCGTCATGGGCAACATCAGCACCGGGGGCATCGTGGTGCAAGGCGGCGTGTCGGTCCCGGCACCCATCGATCAATTCAACATCATCGGAATGTGAGGACTGCCACCATGGCTATCGCAACCTTTCGCGGCGAAAAATCCGTGTCCGCCATCGCCGACAAGCTCTTCGTCAAACTCACGCCAAAACAGCGCGAAAAAGCCGAAGCCGCGCTGATCAAGGAGAACCCGCAACTGCGCGAACTGGGCACTGTGCCCCAGGGCGCCATCCTGCGCGTGCCCGAGCTGCCCGAACTGCGCGCCAAGACCAACCGCAGCCTCGAAAATCCCGACACCCAGATCGCCCGCAACCTGGCCGACGCGATCTCGGCCTACGGCAACCACCTCGGCGAGCGCTTCAAGACCGTGCAGAAAGAAGGCAAGGAACAACTGGCCGTGCTTAAAAGCGGCGACATGCGTAAAGCCATGGCCGAAGCCCCCGCGCTCAAGGCCCTGGCCGACGAAGCCGGCAAGGCGCTCGAAGCCCGCGCCGCCGGGCTCAACGACCGCCAGAAGGCGGCGGATGCGGCGATCAAGCAGGCGGTGGCGGGGCTGGGGGGGAAGCGGTGAAAATTCTGGCGGGCACGGCGTTGAGCGGGCGTCTGCCGTAGCTGAGGTTGAGCTCAGCGGTTAGCTGCGCAGTTGTGCAATGCGGAGTGTTGGGCTTGGTTCGTGTCCGGGAAAGTCGCAGCTGATCGGGAATGCCCTGCTTCAACATCCCCGAGTCTAGTTAAACCTAGCTACTCGGTTTCGAGTTTGGTAAGCCACTGCTCCAAGCTTATCAGCCGGCCTTCGTCGATGTGTTTCAAGACACGCTGCACTGACCCAACCTCGTCCTTTCCGTCGCCGGCCAGGCCGTAGGTGGCCTTGAGCGCGTCTGTGCTGATGTGCACGACGTGTTTGAACATCAGGGCATTCCCAACAAGCTGATCGCACGCGCGCATGAGCCGAGCCGGATCGAACTCGTTGGTGACGAATATGTATTCAAACGGCTTGCGGTCAGACTCGGCGTTCACGTAGTCAGTGAAGTCGGTCACGAACTGCTTTTCCCGGTCCGCGCGAACGCTCCACTTTACCGTCACAAGGGTCCGCATCGCAGGGCGGATAACTGAAACATCCACCTTGTTGGGCTTATCGCCGACCCGCATGCGGTTGAATCCCCGTAGCTCGTGTAAGGCACAGCGTGTAGAGACCTCCAGATCTTCACGGCGGCAAGTCCGTTGTAGCACTTGCGCCAGTACGTCCTCGAATCCTTCTCCTACGAGATTCTTCCGCTTGTTCTCCAGTGCGAGATACTGACGAACTCGTTGGACCAGTTTGTCCCACACCTCGAGTGGTGGCTCGGAGCCAAAATGGTTGCCGAGCGCTTCCCGAACGATTGCTATGAGTTCCGGGTCTTCACCGGGCCTTGGAAATCCCCGTCCCTGGTAGGGCTTGCGTTGGGTCTCAGCCTTTGCGCTCACCTTGGCCGCTTGCCGGATTGCGTACGCGGCCAAATCATCGGCAGCCCTGAGGAATAGCCAGTCAATCTGCTTGGCAAGCTCCCCGGGGGCTACGCCAAGCGCCGTCGAAATCCAGTCATGGAATGCCAGCGACCGCGCATACCAGCGTTTGCCCGGCTGGCTCTTGTCGCTTTCATAGCAATGGCCAAGACCAGTTGTTTGGTCAACCCATAGCAGCAGGCGGTAGACGTGCGCCCAAGCCTGATCTGGGGTGATGTTTTCTTCGCTTTGTTGAGCGAAATAAGTATTAATAAGCCTTGCTCGGTTGACCGCGCCGAATGGCGATTTGATGGATTTCGCCTCATTGTTGGTCTGGTTGTTTGATTTAGCCACGCAGCCCCTCACCCAGCCTCAGCGTATCGCTGACCATGTGAATGAAATATGTGCAACTGCGTAGCCAAGCTCACTCCAACCGCATTGGCGAGTAGCGGTGGAACAGCGTTGCCGGCCTGCCGGTAACGCGAGTGCGCTGGACCGCCCGCGTGGCGGCCTTCGATCATTCCTGGCCGTGGATCGGTGGTGAAAACGAACCTGTCCGGGAATGACTGTAGTCGTGCGAACTCACGAACCGACAGCGCACGCGCGACACTGTAGTGATAAACCGAATCGGCCTTCGTGTTGAGCGTCCAAGCCCAGATCGGAAGAGCGTCGTGTAGGGAAAGAGTGTAGATCTCGGTGGT
>CALKWL010000025.1 GCA_938004235.1 uncultured Gammaproteobacteria bacterium | reverse complement strand
CTTTCTTTCATATCCATAGCAGGAATCTCATTTTTGAAAAGCTGACATCATGGGACTACCGGTTGAATCATTCTGCTAAGATTTTGTCTTTTTAAATATTGACATTTTCAACTGCCCTATGACTAATAATATAACGGCTGCCACAATACCGAAATGGTCTGCCCCCGATCTTTGGTCCAGTTTCAAAGTTAGTCCGAACCGTTTTTACGAGGCCTTTCGTTTTTCATCTGATACAAGCATAACATTCCAGACAGATTTGCGCAACGCTTCCGTCATTTCCATATCGTCGAATGTGTAGGTCTGAGGTGCTGGCGTCTTTCCGCCTAGGGAACTATGTGGCCGTATTGTGTTGTAGTAGCGCACCCACCGGTTGGTTAGTACCTTTGCCTCATACAGATTTCCGAACAATTCTCCATTCAAAAACTCGTCCCTCATCCTGGCATTGAAGCTTTCCACATATCCGTTTTCCCATGGACTGCCCGGCTCGATATACGTTGTGATTACACCAATATCCGAAAGCCATTTTCTAAGTTTTTTCGCGATGAACTCGGGGCCATTGTCGCTGCGAATATATTCAGGAGATCCCCGTAGAATCATGATTTCCGACAGAGCGCTTATGACGTCGCTGTTTCTCCAGGATCGTCGCGGGATACTGGCCAGGCATTCGTGTTCATGTTCGTCGATGATATTGAGCCAACGGACTTTACGCCCATCCATGGTCTTGTCCTCCACGAAATCGTAACTCCACACATGGTTTTTATGCTCAGGCCGAAGCCGGATGCAGCTGCCGTCGTTCATGACAATACGCCGCTGCTTGGTCTGTTTTGCCGGAAGTTTTAGGCCTTCCTCCCGCCAGATGCGTTCCACTCTTTTGGGATTGATTAGTATTCCTTGGTTCCGAAGCATATCCGCCACCATCCGGTAGCCGACCCGTCCAAAATTCGTCGCCATGTAGATAATCAGCTTGTGCATGTCATCTTCATCAGGCAATTCTTTTGGCTCATATCGATATGTATTCCGGTTCACATCAAGTGCCCGGCAAGCGCGTCTCTCAGAGACCTCGTATTCCTCCCGCAGATAATCCACTGTCATCTGCCGCTTGACCGGGCTTAGAAGTTTTTTGAGGCGATGTCTTTCAGCATCTCATTGTCCAGGGACAAATCCGCCACAATCTTTTTCAGACGGCTGTTTTCTTTTTCCAGCTCTTTAAGACGTTTGACGTCCGATGTGCTCATGCCGCCATATTCCCTGCGCCAACGGAAGTAGGTGTTTTCGGTGATGCCTTCCTGCTTCACCGCTTCTTTCGCTGTCATGCCTTGCCCGCAGAGTACTTCCACCTTCCGGAGGATTACGATGATCTGCTCCACCGTATAGTTTTTCCTTGCCATAATTTTCCCATCCTTTCAAAGTCAGTATACCAGTTGATTACTAACTTTGAAACTGGTGCAGTTTTCGGGGGGCACATCAACATAGCGGCAGAACGAACAAGGTCGCCCCTCGCGGAGGGGCGTGGATTGAAATACAATTTGCAAGCGTGGCGGGTGTATCGGGCAAGTCGCCCCTCGCGGAGGGGCGAGATCGGAAGAGCACACGTCTGAACTCCAGTCACGTCAGTCAATCT
>CALKWL010000024.1 GCA_938004235.1 uncultured Gammaproteobacteria bacterium | reverse complement strand
AAAGGAGGTGGAAATGTCTTGATAATGAATTGTTTGCCGTGTTTTATTAAAGACAAACATGGGATTGTATACGGCCGAATGGGACAACTCCGGATTATAGACGAATCTACCTAATTCCTTTTGGAATCATGAAAATGAAGATACCTTGCAGAGCGTTGACCCTTGTTCTGGTGGCGACCTTTCAAGCTGGCAACTGCCCCGTTCCAGTTGATAAGAGCAATCATCACGAATGAGAGCTTCAAAGATGTACACTAAGGATTCCAACAACGAATTGCACCCCTTGGCAACCCGTGCTTTCCTCGGCTTGCCCAAGAATGACTTCAAACGTTCGGGATGAGGAGCAAAATAGCCCAGATGGACATCGACCACGTAAGGAGAATTACGAAGTCGGCGCTACCGCGCATTGCCGTTCTTTACGCGATCCTTATCCTGTTTCCTGTAGAGTATCGCGTCACTCGACTCGCCACAGTATTCGGGGGATTGGGCATCTGGGCAGCAGCCCTTCACCTGTGGTGGAGGTGCAAGCGCATGCGAATCGCGCTACTGGCGCCGATTACATTGGCTGCCGTGTGCTTGCTGCTGCCGAGCCGGGAGGCATCGCCGACAACTCTCCGGGCAGATTACGTGACAATTTTGAAAGCCTACGGCCATGCTCGATATGTCTGGGGTGGCGAGAGCCCCTTAGGGATCGATTGCTCAGGACTGGTACGGAAGGGGATGGTTTGGGGGCCGATTATCAACGGCATCCGAACATTCAACGGCGGACCAATACGCGACGGCGTTTGGCTTTGGTGGACTGATTTCACTGCCAAGGCGCTCCAAGACGGGTACCGCAATCTGGCTGTGCCTCTTTTCAAATCAGAAAGCGTCAATAACGCCGATCAGAACTCTTTGGACGAGGGAGACCTTGCGGTAACCAGTGACTGTATTCACGTCATGGTCTACATCGGCGATAGAACGTGGATAGAGGCAGATCCTGATCTCAAGCGGGTCGTTCAACAAACAGTCCCCACGCAAAACCGGTGGTTTCGAGTCCCTGTTACACTGATGCGATGGCAGGTATTGAGAGAGAAGGAAACCCGAACAAGCCCGGACGCGCCTCACGGGTTCCGCGATTTCGATCGATCTGCTCCCCCAAAAAGGAAAGGTTACAAGTGAAAATATCATTAATCCTGGCACATCCTGACGAAAACAGTTTCAACTCTGCGATTGCCAAATGCTGCCAGGATACTCTAATTGCAAACGGTCATACAGTTTATTTCCATGATTTATGTGCGGAAAATTTCGATGCATTGCTCCCGTCTAAAGAGATTCCCCGAGCCATTGCATTGCCAGCGGATTTGGAAAGGCACTGCAATGAGATTTCTTCAGTTGATGGTATAATTGTGGTGCATCCGAATTGGTGGGGGCAACCCCCAGCAATTTTGAAGGGTTGGATAGATAGGGTTTTTAGGCCGGGAATAGCGTATGAATTCCATGAGGGCGACTCAGGGGAAGGTGTTCCTTACGGATTGCTTAAAGCAAAATCAGCAATAGTATTCAACACATCAAATACTGATACCAATCGCGAAATAAATATATTCAAAGACCCTCTGGAAACAATTTGGAAAAACTGCATTTTCGACCTTTGCGGAGTCCGTATTTTTTACAGGAGAATATTTAATATAGTTATTACCAGTAGTGAAAAGCAGCGAATCAACTGGCTTTCTGAAGTTTCCGAAATTGTTAACAAATATTACCCGAATGAAAATGTCGCAGAATTAAGGGATTGAGAGCGACGGCAAAAAGCCGCCGCTCCATATGCCAGCGGTTCTGCTGAGAGATGAAATGAAGATTAACTCCAAGACAGTCCTTGCAAGCAGCGCGACGTCCTTCATTGCACTCTGTGCAGTAGTATGCGCAACGTGGGTTTTTCATTGGATCGACTTCCCGCTTATCACTCTTTTTGGCCGCCGTACAGCGAGCGTGATCGTGTATGCATTGGTCTTCGGAGTGCCGCTGCTTTCAGCGGCGGCGCTCAAGGCTTTGTTCAGAGACCGTTTGGCAGGCTGGCCATATGTCCTTATTCCGCCCATCGCCGTCCTGCTGATCGCAGGAATTGGAGTGGCTTTATTCATCTATTTTGTCATTTTGCCGAATGTGGCGTAAAAAAACCAAGGAGCATGCGCGCCGATGACATAGGGGAGGACTCCATGGTGATTCATGTTTCCACTCTGATCTTTCGCTCATGTGCGGTTGCGTGCAATTTCTCGGGCAGGAACGCCAACGTCTTCTATGCAGCGCATGCGATCGGCAAACATATGGTGCCGATCACCCAGAACCCAGACGATATCCCGTTCGACCTGCGTCATCATCGCTACGCGTACTAC
>CALKWL010000023.1 GCA_938004235.1 uncultured Gammaproteobacteria bacterium | reverse complement strand
CACGGCAATCAAATCGCAACGAACGCGGCCACCGAAATTATTGATCAAATTGGCACGCACCTTGGTACCGGACAAAATCAGCTTGAATGCCTCGGCCACACGCGCCGCCGTGGCACCGCCGCCGACATCGAGGAAGTTGGCAGGCTGCCCACCCTCAAGCTGAATCAAATCCATAGTCGCCATCGCCAACCCTGCACCGTTGACCATGCAGGCAATATCGCCGTCCAGCGTGACATAGTTAAGCTGGTGCTTCACCGCCTCGCGCTCACGTGGATCTTCCTGCGCCTCGTCACGCAGCGCCACAATGGCGGGCTGACGGTAAGCCGCGTTCGAATCAAGAATGAACTTGCAATCCAGCGCCAGCAACGCGCCCTCCTCGGTCAGCGCCAGCGGATTGATTTCCAGCATACTGGCATCCTTCTGCGTGAATACTGCGTACACGCCCTTGAGAAGAGCCGCGAACTGCTTGGCCACATCGCCCGACAAGCCCAGCGCAAAAGCCAGCTTGCGCGCGTGGTAGGGCATCAGACCCGCCGCCGGATGCACGCTCAGCGCATGAATGCGTTCCGGCGTCGTCGCAGCAACCTCTTCAATATCCATCCCACCCGCATCTGAAGCGATAAACGTTACTTTGGAGGTCGCGCGGTCAATAATCAGGCTCAGATACAGCTCACGCGCAATACGGCTGGCCGGCTCGATATACAGCGCCTCCACCGGCAACCCTGCCGCCCCAGTCTGCATGCTGACCAGGCGTTTACCCAGCCACTGTGCGGCAAATTCACGCGCCTCGTCGGGCGTATTGACCACGCGCACCCCACCCACCTTGCCGCGCCCACCGGCATGAACCTGCACCTTCATCACCCAGGGCGCATCGCCCAGAGACAGCAACGCTGGTGCAACATCATCAATGGAACGGACAACCCGCCCCTCGGGAACCACCACCCCGGCATCACGCAACAGGGCTTTGGCTTGGTATTCATGCAGATTCATGCCTAGCCTTTGTTTATTACACATTAAATCAAGCTCAGCATTGTGCTGAATTCTCGCAGACGTAACAACGCCCGCGCAGCGAATCGCTTGCCTCCAACCCGCGCTCTCGCTGAAACTGGCAGTCTGTTGGACTTGAGCGGCTGAAGCGAAAAAGTCGCCGACCGCGGCTTTTGCAGCCAGATCGCCTCAAGTCTGACAGACTGCCAACTGCCTGAAATCCAGTCGAAGCACCTCGCCCATGCCTCCTTCAACGCCCACCCCAAACTGGCGCGGCCTGCGCTTTTTCAATGCCTACCGCCTGGTCGTCGCCACCCTGCTGCTGGGCATTCACGCGTTCCTGCAAGCCAAACGCTCCAGCGGTTTTCTCAGCGCCCAGGAATTCGATCTCTTCACCGTGCTGGCCGCCCTCTACGCCCTGCTCGCCCTCGGCATGTTCGCCATCGACGAATTGCGCCTGGGAGACTTCAGTCCGCGCCTACAGATCGGACTTGTGCTCGACCTCATCTTCCTCGCCCTGCTTGGCGCACTCGACGCTACCCCCATCAATAACCTGCATATTCTGATGGTCGTCAACATGGCCTACGCCTCCCTCCTGATGGACGGACGCGCCGCCTTGGCTTACGCAGCGCTAGGCAGCCTGCTGCTGCTCGCCATGAATTTCTGGAACCACCGTCTGGGCGTCGAGCTGGGCATATCCTTCACCCACGCCGGGCTGAACGGCATGGCGCTGTTTGCCGTCGCCATCCTCGCCAGCAGCCTGGCCAAGCGCGCCAACGCCAATCAGCAACTTGCCGAACAGCGCGGCATCGATCTCGCCAATGAAACCCAGCTCAACCGCCTTATCCTCGAACAGAGCCATGAGGGCGTCATTGTCGTAGACGAAGACCAACGCATCCGCTACGCCAATCCATCCGCCAGCCGCCTGTTGCGCATCCCCTTCCCGAAAATCGGCGAACACACGTTAAGCCGCCCCCCCCTCGCCACCATTAACGCGGAGCTGGACGATACTCTGAAAGCCTGGCGAGAAACCCCCGTCAGCGACCTGAGCGAGATTCACATCACCAACCCCGTACGCCTGCACGCCCGCCTGCGCCAGCTCACCCCCGACCCTCACGGCCCGATCGCCGTCTTTGTCGAAGACGAAGCTTACCTGTTAGAAAAGCACCAGCAGGAAAAGCTCGCTGCCATGGGGCGTCTTACAGCCAGCATCGCCCACGAAATCCGCAACCCCCTAAGCGCCATCGGCCAAGCCGGCCAACTTCTCGAAGAAACCGTCCAGAGCCCCGAAGAGCGCCAGATGCTTGCCATCGTGCGCAGCCAGGTGCTGCGTATCAACCAGCTGGTTGAAAACGTCCTTACCACCGCCAAACGCAAACACGCCCAACCCGAATTGATCCGCCTCGCCCCATGGCTGCACGAACTGATCGAACGCTACAGCTCCCACGCCAAACTGGACGACACCTCGATCGACCTCACGGTGAGTTCCCACCTCTGCGTCCGTGTTGACCCAAGCCACCTGGAGCAAATCCTGATTATCCTGCTCGACAACGCCCGTCAACACGGCAAACCCCGTGTCGGCAAAGCACGCATCCGCATCGACGCCCAAACCTTCGGCAGCCAGAACCGCCTGTGCATCGAAGTTCGCGACAACGGCGCGGGCGTCCCGGAAAACATGCGCGACCGTCTGTTTGAGCCGTTCTTCAGCACCCACGCACAAGGCCACGGCCTTGGCCTGTTCATTGCCCGCGAACTGGCCGAAGCCAACCAGCTTGGCTTGAACTATCATCACGACATTAACAGTGAGCGCTGCTTCCGCATCACCTTCCCGCGTCAGGAACTCTGCCAGGATCCCGCCGAATGACCTCAAAACCAAGCCCACGTACTGTAGGAGGGGATTCATCCCCGACAATACCTATCCACGCGGCAAAACAGCAGCTCGGGGTTAAAACTCTTCCTACAACACGATCAGCCCATCGCCTGAACAACGAGCACACCATCATGACCGCCCTGTCCGCCATTCATGACCGCATCAGCATCGAC
Organism: uncultured Gammaproteobacteria bacterium; assembly: GCA_938004235.1. Classification (GTDB taxonomy): domain Bacteria; phylum Pseudomonadota; class Gammaproteobacteria; order Halothiobacillales; family Halothiobacillaceae; genus Thiofaba. Next base: position 8,240 of record CALKWL010000023.1, on the reverse strand, counting down.
GACTACCTCCTAGGCGAAGAAACCAGCGAAATCAAACACGAATACCTCGACGGCCAGGTCTATGCCATGACCGGAACAACGATGCCGGGAGCATCGTTGGAATGCGAAGCATTCCTCGAAGAGTGGAATCCAGGGATGGATTACACCGCAACGCGCAAGCACAACTTGCTCACCATGTCCCTCTCCACCCTACTGCACGCCCACGCCCGCAAGCGCGGCTGCCAGCTTTTCGCCAGCGACATGAAACTGCGCCTCGACCACCGAAAAGAAACCTACTTCTACTACCCCGACCTGCTGCTCACCTGCGCCGATGACGACCGTCACCCGCTGTACTTCACCCAACCCTGCCTGCTGATTGAAGTCCTCTCCACCAGCACCAAGCGCATCGACTGCCGCGAAAAGCTCCTTGCCTACAGCCTTATTCCCTCACTTCGCGAATACCTCATCGTTGATCAAGAGCGCATCCACATCAACCTGTACCGCAGCACCGACCAAGACTGGACACACACCAGCCACAGCCAAGGCCACATTCATCTTGACTGCCTGGACTGCGACATCGCGCTTACCGACATCTACGCCGACCTGCCCGAGCTGACACAAGCATGACCCCCCCCCCCACCGCCCTCATCATCGACGACGAAGCCGACATCCTCACCCTGATCGGCATCAGCCTCACGCGCATGGGCATCCAAAGCCATAAAGCCTACGACCTTACCCAGGCACGCGCGGCGCTGGCCGAACGCAACTTCGACTTCTGCCTGACCGACATGCGCCTGCCCGACGGCAACGGACTCGACCTCGTGCGCGAAATCGCCCAAAACCACCCCGGCCTGCCCGTCGCCGTCATCACCGCCCACGGCGATATGCAAAGCGCCATCGACGCGCTCAAATCCGGCGCCTTCGACTTCGTCAACAAGCCCCTCGATCTTGCACGCCTGCGCGACATGGCCGAAACCGCCCTGCGCCTCAACCCGCCCAAAACCACTCACGCAACGCCCGACGACCCAGGCGCCGACCGCCTGATCGGCCAAACGCCCGTCATGCAACAGTTACGCGCACAAATCGCCAAAGTCGCCCGCAGCCAAGCGCCCGTCTTCATCCACGGCGAATCCGGCACCGGCAAAGAAGTCATCGCCCGCCTGATCCATGAACTCGGCCCGCGCAGCCACAAACCCTTCCTCCCGGTCAACTGCGGCGCCATCCCCTCCGAACTCATGGAAAGCGAGTTTTTCGGCCATCGCAAAGGCAGCTTCACCGGCGCAAGCAGCGACAAACCAGGCCTGTTTCAAACCGCCAAGGGCGGTACCCTTTTTCTCGACGAAGTGGCCGAACTGCCCCTGCCCATGCAGGTCAAACTGCTGCGCGCCCTGCAAGAACGCGCCGTGCGCCCCGTCGGCGCAAGCTTCGAAGAAGCTGTGGACGTGCGCATCATCTCCGCCACCCACAAAAACCTCGCCCAACGGGTTCACGACGGCGACTTTCGCCAGGATCTGTTTTACCGCCTCAACGTCATCCAGCTTGACGCGCCTCCGTTACGTGAACGACGCGAAGACATCCCCCAACTCGCCGCCCACATCCTGCAACGCCTGGCCGCACGCGACGGCGTCCCCGCGCGCGCGCTCGACCCTGCCAGCCTGGCGGCTCTTATGAGTTACGCCTTTCCCGGCAATGTACGCGAACTGGAAAATATCCTTGAACGCACCCTGGCACTCGGCGAATCCGGCGACATTCGCCCAAGCGAACTCAACCTGCCCAATCCCTCTGCCAGCGCACCGCCCGCCCCAACGCCCAAGCCTCAAGGCCTGGGGCAGAGCAGCGACGTCAACGACGAACAGACGTTGCTGCAAACCCTCGAGGCCTACCGCTGGAACCGCACCCGCGCCGCCGAAGCCCTCGGCCTCACCCTGCGCCAACTGCGCTACCGACTGGAAAAAATGGGACTAAAATGAACGCCTGCACCAACCAACAAACGGCTCCCCATGTGCCTCACCGCCCAGCTCACATAGGGCGCAATAGCGAAGCGTATTGCGCCGAATGTAAACACTCACGCCCCCCCATGCGGCGGGTTACGCTACGCTGACCCGCCCTACGAGCTACGAGCTCCCCGGACACAGTGCCGACATGGCACCACGCCTCAAAGCTGCCCCAGGCATCGACATCCGGGACAAGCCTCACACCAAGCGCCCTGCCAGCTCCGCATACAACGGAAACTTGGCATCCAGCGACATAAGCTTGGCATCATGCGCCAACGCCGTGGCGATAATGACGCGATCCTGCGGATCACGATGATGTTCTGGCAACTCAACCGCCAAACGCACAACGCGTGGGGTCATCGGCAACAGCAAGATGCCCGAACCATCAAGCGCCTTCTCCAGCCACAGCTCAATATCACAAGGTAGCGCGATACGCCCGTGATGCGCGAGCCAAGCCACCTCAAAACAGCTCATTGCAGACACCGCCACCGTATCACACGCCTCAATCAGCGAAGCTCTGGCCGGAGTAAGCGAAGCCAAATCACCACTCACCCACCAAAGCCAAACATGCGTATCTAAAACCATCATTCCGGCAAACCCCAATCCTCAACGGGTGCGCTATCCAAAACGTCGCCCGAAATAACCAGCCCCCCCACAAGATCGGGATGCGGACGACGGCGAACACGCGGCGGCGCAATATCATCGTCAATCTGCAAAAAAATAGCCTCAAAATGCTTATTCGGTGGCAGCACAGGCATCGACTTCAACTTGCCACCCACATCGGTTTCCACCATCAAACGCTCAGCGTACATAACCACACCCCCAAGATCGCTTGAAAACACACAAGACACACTATTATCGATACAGCCAGCTTTATCCGTGATTGCGGGTTTGGATTTAGCCAGGCATGTCGGCATTCATGCCGATTAAGAATCACGGATAATTCAGGCCGGAGCAATAGGACTTACGAAAAATTAGGTTTTGTAGCCGGATGACCACAGGACAGGCATTATTTACTGTAGGAGCGAACCTTGGGTCGCGAAGACCAACAGCACCACTCATATTTAATTCACATAGGGCACAGTAGCGAATGTATTGCGCCGAATGTAAATGCTCACGCCCCCATGCGGCGGGTTACGCCACGCTAACCCGCCCTACGAGCTATTTCTCAAACACACCTGCCACCAACACCCCCGAAGAAGAAGCCCAAATCAACGCAGGCATCGCCGCCGACCCCGACACATTTGAGCCCACCGCCGAAGAAGTCGCCTCCATGCGCCCCTACGGACGCCCCAAGTCACAACACCCGCTCAAGCAATCCACCACCATCCGCTTTGATGCCGATGTTTTGGCCGCACTCAAAGCCACCGGCAAAGGCTGGCAAACTCGCGTCAACGACGCCATGCGCGAATGGGTTAAAACACATTCATCGGGATGACAATCCGGGCAAACCTGTCAAAAACTGACGGAACCTTGTCACAATCCAGCACATTTCGCAGGGTCATGACACGCCGAGCCTCGCACGCCCCGACTTAAACCCCGTAAAAATCCGGTCTTACGCCCCAAGGCCAGCTCAAAACCAGGACTGGCACACCCCGTGCTTAATGTATTCACGCTATCCCAGCAAACCTCTCAAACCAGGAGAAAATCATGAACATGATGAAAAAAGCACAACAAGGTTTCACCTTGATCGAATTGATGATCGTTGTTGCGATCATTGGTATTTTGGCCGCCATCGCGCTGCCTGCTTATCAGGACTACACCATCCGCGCCAAGATTACTGAAGGTCTGAGTCTTGCGGCGGATGCCAAGCAGGCGGTTGCCCAATCCAACACCCTGAATGAACTGAACGCCAATGCTGACTCCTTCAATGCGCAAGCAGGTGGCGTAGGCGCGACCAGTAAGTACGTCACCAGCGTACTAATTACTGATACCACTGGCGTGATTACTGTCACCTACAATGCTGCCAACGTGGGTGCTATTGCAGCTAACTCCACCCTGACCCTGAACCCTTACATGGTAACTGCCGCTAACACCTTCACCGACCTCGCCGCTGCTCTGGCCGGCGCAGCCACTGGATCGATTGACTGGGCTTGTGCTTCTGCGACCAACGCATTGGCAACCTCTCGCGGCATGGATACCAACATTGTTGCTGGCTCTTTGCTTGCCAAATACGCACCGAGCGAGTGCCGCTAAGGTTTATTTGAATCGGCAGAGCTTGGATTCTGCCTGACGACAAGCCCGGCGTAATGGCCGGGTTTTTTATTGCCGCCCCCCCCCCCAAGCCGAGGCTCGATGCCATGCACAGACCGACTCATGGTTTTACCCTGATTGAACTCATGATCGTGGTGGTGATTATCGGCATTCTCGCCGCCATCGCCCTGCCCACGTACCTTGACTACCAGACACGCACCCGGATTACCGAGGGCATTCTGCTGGTCAGCGATGTAAAAATTGAAGTGGCACAGGCCGCCGCCAGCATTCAAACCCTGCAAGCCGCCGCCGATAGCTTCAATAGTCGCTCAGGTGGTTTAGGCGCAACCAGCAAATATGTCTCCAGCGTGCAGGTCAATAACACCAACGGCGTGATTACCGTGACCCTCAACCCAGCGAATCTCGGCGCAGGCATTACCGCAGCCAGCAATCTCCTGACCTTCACGCCCAATGTGGCCACAGCGGCCAACACCTTTGTTCCCCTGGCCACCGCCCTAGCCAACCAGCAAACCGGTGTACTTGACTGGGCGTGCGCTTCCAGCACCCATGCGCTCGCCAGTGCACGCGGCCTGACTGTAAGCACATCCGGCAGCGTCCCCGCCAAACTCGCCCCGCCCGAATGCCGTTGATTTGTCGCCGATCTCGCGTAGGGCGGAATAGCGAAGCGTATTCCGCCGCATGGGGTTCGGTTTGGCATCCGTCTCAACTTCGGTGCATTACGCTGCGCTAATGCACCCTACGAGTTATGCCTATAACCAACCCGCGTAGCCCGTACCGATCCACCCGCATTAAAATGTGTGTCTGATTAAAAACCACGGGACGAAATCATGACTTTCCGCCTTACGGCTTTTGCGTTTCACCTTGCCGCCAGTGCGCTGGTTTTGTTGATTATTTTCGGCCTGCTCTACTTCGGTTGGTACGCATGGCCTGCGTGGTATCTACTCGGCGCTGGGGGCGTGGTTGGGCTGATTGTTCTGGTCGATGTGATCCTTGGCCCCTTGCTGACCTTGCTGATTGCCAATCCCGCCAAGCCACGCAGCGAATTGCGCCGCGATATTGCGCTGATTGTGGTGGTGCAGCTTGCCGCACTGAGCTACGGTGTGTTTTCGCTGTGGCAGGCGCGCCCGCTGTTTTATGCGCTCACGCTGGATCGTATCGAGCTGATTTCCGCCAGCGATTTTACGCGCGAGGATATTGCGCAGGCGCAAGCCAAGGGTGCGACCATCTTACCCACGCCTTTCACGCGCCCTACGTGGATTTGGGCTCCCTTGCCTGAAAACAAGGATGAACGCGAGCGCATCATTAACGGGGCGGTCTGGGGCGGCAAGGATATTATCTCCATGCCGGAGTATTTCCGCCCGTGGACGGATGGAGTTGGAGCTTTGCAGAAAAAGCTCCATCCCATGTCCGCACTCAAGGCACCGCGCGGACTGGATGAAGCCGAGTATAAAAAGTTGCTGGCACGCCTTGGAGGAACAGAGTCAGATTTCGGCTGGCTGTTGATGCAGGGAACAAGGCAAAATGGCAGCATGGTTTTCGAGCGTGCCAGCGGCCAGCCGGTGCTGTTTGTGCAAGCCGAACCCAAGACCGCCAAATAGACCATGTGACGTAGCCCGGATGTCAATCCGGGGCAAACCTTCACACGCGGCGAGAACATCCCCGGATGCGCTACACTTCATCCGGGCTTCGCTTGGGTTTGAATGTGTTCGGCCATGGCTTTGATTTGTGTGTAAAACAGCGCAAGGCTGGTCTGAATCGTTGTCCAGACACCTCATAATCGACATTGAAATAACCATGCGCGACGGCATTGCGCATCTGGTAGGCAAAGGCCAGCAGCAGTTCTGGATGCTCCTTGGCAAAGGCGGGATAGTACGCTTCGATGTTATGGCTGGCTTCTCCGATAATTTCAAAGTTTCGGATGACGGCATCTTGGATGAGTTCGTTGGCAAGGAAGTCTGCGCTGCTCATGCCTTTTGTGTAGGTGCGAATTCATTCGCACCTACATCCATGTCTTCGGTATAGCGCTCTATGCGCTCCACCGCTTCAAGAATATGCGCAAGGTAATCTTCAAGACGTTGTTGATCGCAGCTCATATCGGCTTGGCCTCGTGCAATACGGTGAAACGAAATTTTTCCGGAAGGACGCGAGGGGTCAGTACATCCACGGGCACTGGCAGAAGTTGCAAAAGCTCGTGCCGAATCCCACCAATATCAAACAAGGTGGTCTGCGGCGTGGGGGCGATCAAAAGATCAAGATCGCTGCCTTCATGATCTTCGCCATGCAGCACGGAACCGAACACACGCGGGTTGGTGGCGTTGTGGCGCGCGACGATTTCTCGAATGGCTTCACGATGCAGTTCAAGGGCTTCGGAGGGTTTCATGCCGCGGTGTCGGTGTTGATATAGTCTTAGCCTAGCCCGGATGATAATCCGGGGCAAACGACTGCGTTGGCGCGAACAGCCCCGGATGCGCTACGCTTGTCCGGGCTACATTTCATCGAGGGCCTTTACATCATGGGCGATGCCGCACTGCGCGAGGCGCGTTATGAAGATTTGTTTGGGTTGGCCGAGAATCTGATCGGCGAGATTATCAACGGCATGATCTATACCCAAGCGCGACCAGCGCCTAGACATGCGCGGGCGAGTTCAAAAACAGGATCTCGCCTAGATAACTCTTTTGATCGTGGCGGCCCTGGCGGCTGGTGGATTCTGGATGAACCCGAGTTGCATCTCGGCAAGCATGTGTTCGTACCCGACCTGGCTGGCTGGCGGCGCGAGCGTATGCCCAAACTGCCGCAAACCGCGTGGTTTGAGCTTGCGCCCGACTGGGTGGCCGAGGTGCTCTCGCCCGCCACGGCACGCAAGGATCGTGTGCTGAAAATGCCGTTGTATGCCGAGTTTGGCATTAAGCATTGCTGGTTGATCGACCCGGATATGCGCACGCTGGAAGCCTATGTCAACGAAGGCGGGCGTTGGGTGGTGCTGGGTGCCTGGGGGGATGATGATGTGGCGGAGATCGCTCCCTTCGAGGCGGTGCCGTTTGAGCTGGCGGCATTGTGGGCGGATTGAGTCATCGCACCATGCGTACACGGGCTATTCTACGCTGCGTCTGCGCTATGCTGGTTTAGCTATATCTAGGAGTATCGACTATGAGCGCATTACTAAAACAGCCTGACTTCATCAGCGTGGACGAATACCTAAGCGGTGAGCAGCTTAGCGAGATTCGTCATGAGTATATCGACGGCCAAGTGTATGCCATGAGCGGCGCGAGTGCGCGGCATGGATTGATTCTCAACGCATTGGCCTTTGCTCTTACGCCGCATGGCCGTAAAAAAAATTGTCAACTTTTCACCTCGGACATGAAAATTCGCCTCGATTTCAACGGCAAACAGGTGTTTTACTACCCCGACTTGCTGCTGTCCTGCGACCCGGACGACCGCGAAGACTACTACCGTACCCGCCCCTGCCTGATTATCGAAATCCTGTCAGAAACCACCGAGCGCATCGACCGACGTGAGAAGTTTCTGGCGTATCAAACTCTGCCCAGCCTGCTGGAATATGTCCTGGTCGCGCAGGACATGCCGCGTGTGGAAATCTATCGCCAGAGACGCGACTGGCAGGCGGAAATTGTCACCGAGGGTGCGTTTCATCTTGACTGCATCGACCTCAATCTAAACGTGGATGAGGTCTATGCTGACGTGGACTTTCCCCCACCGGTTTACACGCCGCGCTGGTGAACATTTACAACCTGGAGCCCTCATGATCGCTTCCCTACCCACCCAGCCCCGCATCGGCATGATCGGCCTGGGCTACGTCGGCCTGCCGCTGGCGATCGCCTTTGGCCGCCTCTACCCTACCCTAGGGCTGGACATCAACACCCAGCGCATTGCCGCGCTGCAAACAGGCTGCGATAGCAGCGGCGAAGCCAGCCGAGAGGCACCTGCATCTGCCGCACATCTGCGCATGCGCGCTGACGCGGGTGCCTTGCGCGCTTGCCATGTATTTATCCTCACCGTGCCCACTCCGGTCGTCGCGGCGCCCCCCCCCGATCTTAC
>CALKWL010000022.1 GCA_938004235.1 uncultured Gammaproteobacteria bacterium | reverse complement strand
GGCCATCGGCGCGCGTCGCCTGAAAAACCTCTGCTTGGGCTTTTTGATGACGCTGGACAACAGTGCGCACCATGCTTTGGCCACGCACCAGTTCCGTGTCGGCAACAATATGACCGATGTGCTCGCTGCCCTGTTGAGTCTGGCGCATACCGACTGTGCCGACCGTCGCGAGGTGTTGCAGGCGTTCGAGCAACGCTGGTCGCACGAGCCGCTGGTGATGGATAAGTGGTTTAGCACCCAGGCCAGCAGTCCGCTGCCCGGAACCCTGGATGAGGTGCGCGCGTTATTGAAGCATCCGGCGTTCAGCCTGACCAATCCCAACAAGGCGCGTGCACTGATTGGTGGTTTTGCGCGCGGCAACCCGGTGAATTTTCATGCGCTGGATGGCTCGGGCTACCAGTTTGTGGCTGAACAAGTGCTGGCACTCGACGCGCTTAATCCTCAGGTTGCTTCGCGCATGGCGGGCGCATTCCAGCAGTGGCGACGTTTTGAAGCGCACCGTCGTAGCTTGATGGAGACGACGTTACGCGATCTGGCGGCTCGCTCCAACTTGTCTTCCGAACTGCGCGAAGTGCTTGAACGCAGTCTCGCAGATTGAAAGCCGCGTGTTGGCGGTGTACTGTGGTCAGCTTTCCCGCTTTAGTTCGATAAATAAAACAGAAGGAGTCCGCCATGACTGTCGATCATCACGATCTTGTTCACGAGTTCCCCGAGCACAAGGAACGCATCCACCAGTTGAAAATGGATAACGCGCATTTTGCCAAGCAATTTGATGCGTATCACGAGGTGAACAACAGTATTGAAGTGCTGGAAAACAACGAATCACCCGTGACCGATGAGGCGCTTGAAGATCTCAAGAAGCAGCGTCTGGCGCTCAAGGACGAGCTGTACGCGATGCTGACGGCGTAAGTTTTCCCTGTAGCAGCAACTGAAATACTTGCTTCAGCGGTCTGGTCGGTTTCACCATTTCAATGGCTTACGCCATTGGGCGGCGCCCCATCCACGGGGCGCTCGGGCGCCTCGAAAGGTTTTTCGAGGCGCTCTTTTTTATTGGGCGTCGCTCAAGTGAACGATCCGGCGCGCCTGGACAGGCGGTAGCAGATGGCATAAGTCCTCGATGCGTCCTTCAAAACAGCCGGCACGGGGCTTGATGCTGCCAAGCCTTGACGGGATGCCCCAGTCTTCCAGCAAGGGGATGGCTGCAATCACTTCAGGCGGCATGTCGGGGAGCAAAAAACGCGAAGGGCGTGGGCGAAAGGCTGGCGGCTCGCTGAATTGATACAGGGCAAGCGTGTCCGCCGTCGCTTTCCGGCGCGTGGCGCAGACGTGAATCAGGGCGGCGAGACCGATACCTTCCGCAAGCAGTACGCAATCCTGCTCGGGATCCAGGTTTAAGACGTTCCCGGTCATGGCGACAAGCGAGGCTGGCGAGGCCTCCATCGGCGCAGCGGCAAGTGCGTCGAGCTGCCCGTTTTGCGCCGGACGCAGCGGCCAGAGGATGCGGCCATCGTGCAGTTGCAGACGTTGCCCGGGTTGTGGGAGGGGGAGGGTATCCGGCCAATGCAGGGTGAGCTGGGTGTAGGCTCCAAGCGAAGATTGGGCAAGGATGTCTAACAGGCTATTGCAAGACAGCCTGTTAGTGCGAGGCATGGATGCCTCGCACGCAAATCAAATATGCACGTATTTGATTTGTCGTCGTACACGGACATGTGCCGCGCGCGGCGCGTTGAACAAGGGCAGGAAAGCCCTTGTTCAACATCCTGCAACCTCGATTGAAGTTGTTTTCAGTCTTCGCATACCAGATGTTCACGCTGGGTTCGCAGAAAACGGCGCAGGGCGTGCAGAAAGGCTTCGGGGGCTTCGATATGCGGCCAGTGATGTGCCAGCGGCAAGCTGAGGACGCAGGCTTGCGGAAAACTTTTGCGGATCAGACCCAAGTCGGCGTCACGCACATAATCCGAGTGGCCGCCGCGAATGAACAAGGCCGGGCCGTCATAGAGACGGTCAAGGAAGGGCATGGCATTGAGGTCATCGTAGGCCATCTCCAGCGTCGGCAGATTGATGCGCCAATGCAGTTGTCCGGTCGCGTTGCGTACAAGATTGGTCAGCAGGAATTCGCGCACCTGCGGGTTGGGCAGGCGCAGGCGCATCCATTCAGCCGCCTGCGCGCGCGAGCGCATTTCCTTCAGGGGGAGCGCGTGCATGACGGCGAACAGGTCAAGGTGCAGCGGAGCATAGTCACGCGGCGCAATGTCCACCACGCCCAGGCTTTGAACACGCTCGGCAGCGCGGCTGGCAAGCAGCATGGCGGCTTTTCCGCCGAGTGAATGGCCCAGAATATGCGCACGCTCAAGGCCGAGTTCATCCATCAGACTCAGGGTGTCGCTGACCATGTCGGTATAGCGGTGGGTGGGCGTGTGCGGCGATGCGCCATGATTGCGCAGGTCGGGCAGAATCACTTGCCAACGCCCGAGGCCTGGATGCGCAGGATTGGCCAGATGGGCGGCCATGGATCGCCAGTTCGCTGCTGAGCCGAACAGGCCATGCAGAATAATCAGCGGTTCGCCTTGCCCCAGAATTTCGTAATGCAGCTTCAATGGTGTGTCCGTTTGCTCGCAACGGCGTGAACCGTAGCTTTACTTGCCGGGCGGCGTCAATGTGGCCGTCTACATAATTTTTTTTGCGGCGGGTATTTCGGCTTGGTGAAAAATGTACGATGCTCTCGACTGGTGACGAAAAAACAATAAAACGGCAAGGGGTTTTCACGTGTCTGCGTCGCAAAAAATGATGGTTGGTTCCAATGGCCTCCCGGTAGGCAGCCAGCAGTTCGCTTTGTTGGTGTCCCTCGATCGTAATGCGCGCGATGTCATGCGCGCGGCGTGTCGCGAGGCGGGGTATCAGTCGCTGGACTGCCCGAACTTCGCCGATGCGGTGTCGATGGCGGGGGAAATCGGGGTAACGGTGTGCTGTATTGCCGCCTCGGCGACGAATTCAGGCTTGTGTGAGCTCATCAAGGAGTTGCGCGAAGCCCTGGTGGATGGCGCGCCCATTCTGATGATGTCGTCCATGAGCGATGTGCCTCAACAGGTTGAGTCGCTGTTTGTGTGCGGCGTGACGGAGGTGTTCGCGCCAACCTCGCCGGAAATTTTGACCCGTTACCTGCTCAATCGTGATGCTGAGCGTGTCGGGCCGCATGGGCAACATATTTTTGGCAAGCAGGTGCTTCTGGTCGAAGATTCCAGTACGGTCGCTTTTGTGGTGAGAAAATCGCTGCTGGAGCATGGTTTGATGGTGGATTGGGAACGCAGCGCCGAGGACGCGCTGGATGCGCTCAAGCACAAGAATTACGACCTTTTGATTACGGATTTGGTGCTGGAAGGCGAGATGAGCGGCGTGGCTCTGGTCAGTACCCTGCGCCAGCAAGGGCTTTCGGAATACGCTCTGCCTATTCTGGCAATGACGGGGTTTGATGAGCGCTCGCGTCGCCGTGAATTGTTTCGCCTTGGCGTGAACGATTATGTGGTGAAGCCGGTTCTCGAAGAAGAGCTGATTGTGCGCACGCGCAATCTCATTATCGCCAACCGCTTGGCCATCCGCGTTGAAGCGCAACATGCGCGTATCAAAATGCTGGAATCCAGCGACGCTCTGACCGGAATCTCCAATCGTCGCATGTTGTTCAACACCAGTGACAAGTACCTGGCGACGGCAAAACGCACCCAGGGCGTGTTCAGTCTGGTCATGGTGGAAATGCTCGGCCTGGACGATGTGGTTGCCCAGTATGGAACGGATGCGGGGGATGAGGTCTTGATTAATTGCGCGCGAGCCATGCGCCAGGTTGCTCGCTCCAGTGACATTGTCGCTCGGGTTGGGGACGCACGCTTTGCGGTAGCTCTGCCTTATTGTGCGGAGGTGGATGCACCAGGCGTGGGCGAGCGTTATCGCCGTGTATTGAGCGGGCAAAGGCCTTTCGGGATGCCGGTCGGCGTGCGAGTGGGCACGGCCTCGTTTGACGCGCGCATGGATATCAATTTCGATCACCTGTTTGCGCGGGCTTTGCGTGCGCTGGAGCGCGAAAAGGAAGCTCTTCCGGCCTGACATCTTCTGTGGAATCAGAATTTTCTTTGGGCAAGCGTCGTCCCATGACGCCTTACCATCGGCTTGGGGGCGATCCTTCCGCGTCTAATGCTCCGGCACGATTTAAACCCAAATAAGGCAAATAAGGCATGAGCGCCGTTCGTGCCGAGCCTGTCGAAGCATGGTTCTTCGACAGGCTTAGCAGGGTGTTGAAAAACACCCTGCTAAGGCGAGGCATGGATGCCTCGCGCGCAAATCAAATACGCAAGAATTTGATTTGTCGTAGCCACGCACGGACATGTGCCGGGCGTGGCGCGTTGAAAAAGGCAGGAAAGCCTTTTTCAACATCTTGTTAGGGAAACGCTGATTTATTCAGCGTTCCCCGCCTGGGGCAGGATGCCCCAACACGATCAAAGACGGAAGTCTTTGATTCGTGAGAGCTTATCGCGGGCGTGTACCGCGATAAGCGCGCTGATTTATTCCATGGATGGAATAAATCAGCATCTCCTTAGAGCGAACGGATTCATGAATATATCCTGCCGGATCAATAATGGGCTCACCGTTCAGGCCTTACCTGAGCGGTGCTGAAGCGTCGGGTGTTGGTGATGTTTTCAGCGACGCGCGGGATAAGGATTCAGCTCTGGGGCTTGAAATTCTTTCCGCTCGCCCTATTCTTGGCACTCGAATGTGCTGAGTGCTAACTCTTGGTGCATTTCGTTCCCTAATCCAAGTTAAGGTGGAGATAAACCATGAAGATTCGTCCTTTGCATGACCGAGTGTTGATCAAGCGCGTTGAAGAAGAACTCACCACAGCCAGCGGCATCGTGTTGCCGGGCAGTGCGGCTGAAAAGCCCAACCGTGGCGAAGTGATCGCCGCCGGTCCAGGCAAGTCGAATGAAAAAGGCGAAATCCGTCCGATCGGTGTCAAGGTCGGCGATCAGGTTCTGTTCGGCCAGTACGCCGGAACCAAGGTCAAGGTCGATGGCGAAGAGCTGCTGATGATGGGCGAAGACGACATTCTGGCCGTCATCGAATAATCCAAAAAAATCCTAAGTTTTAACGCATTCATAACCTAATTCAGGAGAGTTCTCATGGGAGCTAAAGACGTTCGTTTCGGCGCAGATGCGCGTATTAAGATGGTCAACGGCATCAACATTCTTGCCAATGCCGTCAAGGTCACCCTTGGTCCGAAAGGCCGTAACGTGGTTCTGGAAAAATCCTTCGGCGCGCCAACTGTGACCAAGGACGGCGTTTCCGTCGCCAAGGAAATCGAACTGGAAGACAAGTTCGAGAACATGGGCGCACAAATGGTGAAAGAAGTCGCTTCACAAACCGCTGACATCGCGGGCGACGGCACCACCACCGCGACTGTTCTGGCGCAGGCGATTGTGCGTGAGGGCATGAAGGCTGTAGCCGCAGGCATGAACCCGATGGATCTGAAGCGCGGCATCGACAAGGCTGTCAGCGCCGCTGTTGCCGAGTTGAAGTCCGTGTCTGTACCTTGCACCGATGACAAAGCGATTGCCCAGGTGGCGACCATTTCCGCCAACTCTGACGATGCCATCGGCGCCATCATTGCCGATGCCATGAAGCGCGTCAGCACCGAAGGCGTGATTACCGTTGAAGAAGGCTCAGGCCTGGAAAACGAGCTGGACGTGGTTGAAGGGATGCAGTTTGACCGCGGCTACCTGTCGCCTTACTTCGTCAACGACCAGCAAAACATGCAGGCGGTTCTCGAAAACCCCTTCATTTTGTTGACCGACAAGAAGGTGTCCAATATCCGTGACTTGCTGCCCGCTCTGGAAGCTGTGGCCAAGGCCGGTCGTCCGATGCTGATCGTGGCCGAGGACATTGAAGGCGAAGCTCTGGCGACCCTGGTCATCAACAATATGCGCGGCATTCTGAAAGTCACTGCCGTGAAGGCACCAGGTTTTGGTGATCGTCGCAAGGCGATGCTGCAAGACTTGGCCGTGCTGACTGGCGGTATGGTGATTTCTGAAGAGGTCGGTCTGACCCTGGAAAAAGTCACCTTGACCGAATTGGGTCAAGCCAAGAAGGTTGTGGTCACCAAGGATCACACCACCGTGGTGGACGGCGCGGGCGCCAAAGAGGAAATTGACGGTCGCGTCGCGCAGATTCGTGCGCAGATCGAAACCACCACCTCCGACTACGACAAGGAAAAGCTGCAAGAACGCGTGGCCAAGCTGGCCGGCGGCGTGGCGGTTATCAAGGTTGGCGCGGCCACCGAAGTCGAAATGAAGGAGAAGAAGGATCGCGTAGACGACGCCCTGCACGCCACGCGTGCGGCGGTTGAAGAAGGCGTGGTCCCGGGCGGTGGCGTTGCGCTGGTGCGCGCCATTCAGGCGGTCAAGGCGGTTAAGGGAGCCAACCACGATCAGGACGTGGGCATCAGCATCGCTATGCGCGCTATGGAAGAGCCGCTGCGCACCATCGTTTCCAACGCCGGTGACGAGCCTTCCGTGATTCTGAACAAGGTTTCAGAAGGCAGCGGCAACTTCGGTTATAACGCCGCGACCAGCGAGTACGGCGACATGATCGAAATGGGTATTCTGGATCCGACCAAGGTGACCCGCTCTGCGCTGCAAAATGCCGCTTCCGTGGCTGGCCTGCTGCTGACCACCGAGTGCATGGTCGCTGAGCTGCCTAAGAAAGATGCACCTGCTCCGGCCGGCGGCGGCATGGGCGGCATGGACATGATGTAAAACAAATGAGAAGGCGCCAGGTTCGCATGGCGCCGACCCTCGATCGCCCCGCCCTTGTGCGGGGTTTTTTTGTTAAGGTGTATTAGAAAATTCTAAAATTTTCAAAGTCCCATATAAGAAAAATTTGCGGGTAAGCGTGTTTTTACCAGGAATAGGTCTTGAATGCCCTGTCTTGAGTCTGTTCAAACACGTTGGATTTTAAAAAAATCTTTATTTAACAATGTGTTGAAAGAAAATTTCGAGTTATAGAATTCCTTATGGGCAAATAGATACATATCGAATGTAAGTCTTTTATATTCAAAGTGTTTTATTTTGCCAACAGCATCACTTTGACTTTTGCAAACAAGCGCGCAAAATCCGCTGCGCTTACCGAAATACGGGTTCTCTGGTTTTCAGTAGAAGCATTCGGTGATTCATAAAACTAATGGGCGTATTTTGCCCCCCAAGGAGTACACGGCATGATGTTGGTTATGAAGCGTTCGATGATTTCTATGGGTGTGGCCGCCATCCTGGCAAGCCCGGCGTATGCGACAAACGGCATGAACCTTGAGGGTTATGGCGCGAAGTCAGCCGCAATGGGCGGAACATCCATGGCCTATGACATCGGCAACTCGGGCATGATGGGTAACCCGGCCACCTTGGGGTTGCGCAAGGAAGGTAATAACTTCGGTCTGGGTTTGACCGTGCTTCAGCCCGACGTAAATGCCAGCATCCCTGCCTATGGCATGAGCTCTGACTCTGAGGGCACGTCTTATTTGATGCCATCCATCTCGTTTATCCGCAAAGACGGCCCCTTTACCTATGGTGTGGGTATGTTTGCGCAGGGCGGTATGGGCACGGATTATCCCGGTACCAGTTTCCTTTCAGGCGGTACGGGTCTGGAGCAGCGTTCCGAGGTGGGTTTTGGGCGTGTAATGTTCCCCTTGGCCTATAACGTGAGCGATGAATTGGTCATTGCGGGTCAGATTGATTACGTTTGGGGCAACATGGATCTGAAAATGTTGCAGATGGATCCCATGGGCAATGGCGGCTATATCAATGTAAGCGACGACAATGACTTTACCGGTGAAATGAGCGGGAATGGTTTCGCTTTCAAGCTGGGCGCCGTTTATAAGGTCAACAAGGATTTCTCGCTCGGTGCGACCTATCACAGTGAAACCAATATTGGTGACATGGATGGCAGCGGCACCATCATGCCGTTCATGGGGGGCATGACTCCGGGCGCAATGCCTGCAAATTTCTCGGTGGTGGATTTTCAGTGGCCTGAAACCTTCGGCATCGGCATGGCCTGGAACATCACTCCGGATTTCATGGTGGCGGCTGACATCAAGCAGTTGATGTGGTCGCAAGTTATGGAAAACTTCACCATGAGCACCCAGATCCCGGCATTCGGCATGACTCAGACTCAAACCATGCCGCAGAATTGGGACGACCAGACCGTGTTTGCAATCGGCGCCCAGTACAAGATTGATCCAGCCGTTGCTCTGCGCATTGGTTACAACTACGGTGCGAATCCTGTGCCGGATAACACGCTGAATCCGCTGTTCCCCGCGATTACCGAAAGTCACTTCACCTTCGGCGCCGGCTGGCAGATCGACAAGGCCAATAGCCTGGCGATTGCCTTCACCTATGCACCGGAAGTGACTCAGACCATGACCAATCCGATGGCTCCGCCCATCGAAATGTCACACAGCCAGACCCTGTGGCGTTTGAACTACGCCTACAATTTTTAAGGGGCGGAGCTGCCAGGGGTTGGGCCTAGGCTCCCCCGGCGGTTGTAGGACAATGACTCAATCGATCCTATAGGTTGAGTCATATGAGCGAGAGCGGCCCATGCCGCTCTTTTTTGTTCCAGCGTGTTGAAAGGGGATTACGATGAACGTATCCAGATTCGTTATTGGCGTGTGTGCCTTGGCTTCACTTTCGTGCTCAGTCATGGCAGCGGATGAGCTCAAGCCTTTTCTTGCGGCGCCTGTGCAGGAGGGTGCAGCGCAGGACGTGGGTGAAAAGTTGAAGTCCAAGCTGAAAGAGGCGGGATTTGCGGTGGTTGGCGATTACGTGCCATTTGGGACATCACGCGTGTTGGCGGTGAGTAATGATGCCCTGAAAAAATCCGCTGCCAAGGGAGAGCGCAGTGCGTATGGTGTGGCGATGCGAATCTCGCTGCTTGAAAAGAATGGCAAGGTCAGTGTGAGCTGCACCAATCCGGAGTATCTGGCCGCAGCCTACCACATGAATGGGAATGCGCAGGATGTGAAGAAGGCATTGGAAGCCGCCGTTGGCTGTAATGAAGCTTTTGGCGCCGGCGTGATGAGCGCGCAAGATGTCTCGGGTTATCACTATGCGGTAGGCATGGAATACCTTGATGATGTTTATGATCTGGGCGAGTTCGCTAGTTTTGAGGATGCCAAAAAGGCGGTCGAAGCGGGTCTGTCATCCAATAAGTTGGGCGTGAGTAAGATTTATCGTATCGAGATTCCCGGAAAAAACCAGGTGGTCTACGGGGTTGCCCTGAACACCAAGAAAGTCAATCCGGATGCGGATGATGCGCATGTCATGGGTGTACTCGATCAGGGCGACAAAAACCGCCTTGCCTATCTGCCTTATGAGATTCTGGTAAACGACAAAAAAGTTGAAGCCTTACACATGCGCTACCGCGCCGCGCTGTATTTCCCGCAGCTGCCGATGCTGGGCGAGGGCGCAAGTTTCTTCAAATTACAGGCTTCGCCGGAAGCCATCGGAGAAGTTCTTGGCGGCGTTGTTGGCTCCAAGCCAGCTCAATAGCAGGATGTTGAAAAACCCACCCATGAGTTTTTCAGTCCTACCGCGTCCGGTGGGCTTACGCCAGCTTAACGCGAAGCTGACGAAGTCCGTCCGCACTCATGCCCGGACTCGATAGCGATAAATCAATTATTTATGTGATTGCTTTGCGTGCGGGACATCCATGCCCTGCCTTACCGGGCGGCTGAAACAAGTATTTCAGCCGCCTGGTAGAGCGCCCACCTCCACTGAGTTGCTACGGCTTTTTACTTTCACCGCGTTGGGAGGCTGACAGTTTCGTGACGGATGCGTAGAATACTGCCTCTTTTCGTTTATTTTGCGCCTAGCAGCCGCTCAAGTCCGACCGGCTGCTGGATCGTGTTCCGGCATGAGCGGGCGGCGCAAAACAGGCGTCGCATTGCGTTTTTTGAGGGAGTCGCCATTCGTGGAATTGTTGTCCGGTGGAGAGATTTTTGTCCGTTGCTTGCAGGAAGAGGGCGTTGATGTCGTCTTTGGCTATCCTGGCGGCGCGGTCTTGCATATTTACGATGCGATTTTTCAGCAAGACAAAGTCAAGCATGTGCTGGTGCGCCATGAGCAGGGCGCAACCCATATGGCGGATGGCTATGCACGTGCCACCGGCAAGGTCGGCGTGGTGCTGGTCACCTCGGGGCCGGGCGCCACCAATGCGGTGACGGGCATTGCTACGGCGAATATGGACTCCATCCCAATGGTGGTGTTTACCGGTCAGGTTCCAACGCATCTGATTGGCAACGACGCTTTCCAGGAGGTTGACAACGTCGGCATTACTCGCCCCTGCGTCAAGCACAACTTCCTGGTGAAGGACGTGCGCGACATGGCCGCGACCATCAAAAAGGCGTTTTATATCGCCAGCACCGGGCGTCCTGGGCCGGTGCTGGTGGATATCCCCAAGGATGTCACCGACCCGAAAGTCAAAGTTCCTTTCGAATACCCGCGGGACGTTGTATTGCGCTCCTACAATCCGACCACCAAGGGGCATGGCGGGCAGATCAAGAAGGCGGTGGATCTGATTCTTTCAGCCAAGCGCCCCATGCTCTACACCGGCGGCGGCGTGATTCTTGGGTGCGCCTCGGAGCAGCTCACGCGCTTTGCGCGTCGCCTGAACTATCCAATCACCCAGACTTTGATGGGGCTGGGCGCCTATCCGGCTTCGGATCGGCAGTTTGTCGGCATGTTGGGAATGCACGGCACCTATGAAGCGAATATGGGGATGCACCATTGCGACGTGCTGATTGCAGTCGGTTCGCGTTTTGATGACCGCGTGACCGGCAATCTGGCCAAGTTCTGCCCCACGGCCAAAATCGTGCATATTGATGTCGATCCGGCGTCGATTTCCAAGAACGTCAAAGTTGATGTGCCGATTGTCGGCCAGGTCGGCGACGTGCTGAATGAAATGCTGCGTCTGATGGAGCACGAAGGCCGCGCTCCGGATGCCGAGGCACTTGCCGCCTGGTGGGCGCAGATCGAAGAGTGGCGCGGTCTGGAGTGCATGAAATTCAAGTGGAGCGACGAAGTCATCAAGCCGCAGTACGTGGTGCAAAAGCTCTGGGAAGTCACCGGCGGCGACGCGTATGTGACCTCGGACGTCGGCCAGCATCAGATGTGGGCGGCGCAGTATTACCCGTTTGATAAGCCGAATCGCTGGATCAACTCCGGCGGTCTGGGCACCATGGGCTTTGGTCTGCCCGCCGCGCTGGGGGTGAAAATGGCTTATCCGGATGCGGAAGTGGCCTGTGTGACCGGCGAGGGCAGTATCCAGATGAATATTCAGGAGCTCTCCACCGCGCTGCAATACCAGCTTCCAGTCAAGGTGATTAGCTTGAATAACCGTTACCTTGGCATGGTGCGCCAGTGGCAGGAGTTCTTCTACTCGGGTCGCTATGCCATGAGCTACATGGAGGCGCTGCCGGACTTCGTCAAACTGGCCGAAGCCTATGGGCATGTGGGCATGTTGATCGACAAGCCAGCGGATGTGGAAGGCGCGCTGATTGAGGCCTTCAAGCTCAAGGATCGGCTGGTGTTCATGGATTTCCGCACCGATCCGACCGAGAACGTCTACCCGATGGTTCCGGCGGGCGCGGGTCTTAACGAAATGATTTTGGTGTAATGACATGCGACACATCATCTCCTTGTTGATGGAAAACGAAGCGGGCGCGTTGTCGCGTGTGGCGGGTCTGTTTTCGGCGCGCGGCTACAATATCGAATCCTTGACCGTCGCACCCACCCACGACGCAACCCTGTCACGCATGACCATCGTCACTCGCGGTGACGATCAGATCATCGAGCAAATCATCAAACAGCTGAACAAGCTGATTGATGTGGTCAAGGTGCAGGATATTCAGGATGCGCCGCATATTGAGCGCGAACTGATGCTTATCAAGTTGCAAGCCAGCGGCGAGCAGCGTGACGAGGTGTTTCGTCTGGCGGAAATCTTCCGTGGACAGATCCTGGATGTGACCGACTCAAGCTATGTGGTGCAGATTACCGGCCCGGGTGCGCGTCTGGATGCGTTCGTCGAAGCGGTCGGCAGCATTCCTGTGATTGAAATGGCGCGTACCGGCGCGCTAGGGTTGGCGCGCGGCGCTCGCGGCATGACGGTTTGATTTTTATGTGGGAGCGAGCTTGCTCACCCCTACGGCTGTTTTTAATTTTTTAGTGGAGCAATTTCATGCAGGTTTATTACGACAAAGACTGTGACCTTTCCATCATCCAGGGCAAGAAGGTCGCCATCATCGGTTACGGCTCCCAGGGCCACGCCCACGCGCTCAACCTGCGCGACTCCGGCGTCAGTGTCACCATCGGCCTGCGTCCGGGTTCCGCTTCCGCCGTCAAGGCCCAGAACGAAGGTCTGGCCGTCAAGAGCGTGCCGGAGGCCGTCGCCGCCGCCGATCTGGTCATGATCCTCGCCCCGGACGAGCACCAGGCCGCCATCTACGCCAACGACATCGAGCCGAACCTGAAGCAGGGCGCCACCCTGGCCTTCGCCCACGGCTTCAACATCCTCTACAACCAGATCGTTCCGCGCAAAGACCTGGACGTCATCATGATCGCGCCGAAGGCCCCGGGCCACACCGTGCGCTCCGAATTCGTCAAGGGCGGTGGCATCCCCGACCTGATCGCCATCCACCAGGACGCCTCCGGCTCCGCCAAGGCCACCGCGCTGTCTTACGCCTCCGGCGTGGGCGGCGGCCGCACCGGCATCATCGAAACCACCTTCAAGGACGAGACCGAGACCGACCTGTTCGGCGAGCAGGCCGTGCTGTGCGGCGGTGCCGTCGAGCTGGTGAAGATGGGCTTCGAAACCCTGACCGAAGCCGGCTACCCGGCCGAAATGGCCTATTTCGAGTGCCTGCACGAGCTGAAGCTGATCGTCGACCTGATGTACGAGGGCGGCATCGCCAACATGAACTACTCCATCTCCAACAACGCGGAGTATGGCGAGTACGTCACCGGCCCCGAGGTCATCAACGAGCAGTCCCGCGCGGCCATGCGCAACGCCCTCAAGCGCATCCAGAACGGTGAATACGCCAAAATGTTCATCCAGGAAGGCCGCCTGAACTACCCGTCCATGACCGCCCGCCGCCGTCAGAACGCCGAGCACGCCATCGAAGTCACCGGCGCCAAGCTGCGTGGCATGATGCCGTGGATCATGAAGAACAAGATCGTCGACCAGACCAAGAACTGAGTGTTGTTCTGATTGACTGCAAGGCCGCCATGTGCGGCCTTTTTTGTCTTTGAACGGCTTCTGAGCAGAGAAATCCCATGACTACGACACCTTGGTGGAACAACAAACCACTGCATCAACTCAGCGCCGACGAATGGGAAAACCTGTGCGATGGCTGCGGCAAATGCTGCCTGCACAAACTTGAAGATGCAGACGACGGCACGGTTTACGCTACGGCAGTTGCTTGTGAACTGCTCGACTGCGCCACGGCGCAATGCCTGGACTATGCCTATCGGAAAACCCATGTGCCCGAATGCATGGTGCTGCGCCCCCAGGACGTCGATGCCTACGCCTGGCTGCCGGATAGCTGTGCCTACCGTCTGCGGGCGCAAAGTCTGCCTCTCCCTGATTGGCATCCGTTGGTCACCGGCGACAAAAACTCAACGCGCACGCGAGGCCAGTCCGTGGCTGGACGCTGCCTATCCGCCCGCCAGGTTTCGTCCGATGATTATCAAGACCATGTGATTACGTGGTACTAGTAGCCTGTCAGACTTGAGACGGTCTGGAGGCTAACCCCGACGCGGAAAAATCATCATCACCACAAATAATGCCGCCGCTGCCACCACCATCGACGGCCCGGCGGGCGTATCCCACTGCATTGACGCTGCCAGCCCCAAGCCTGTCGCCAGCATCCCTGCCAATACTGCGCCTACGGCCATTTGCGAAGGCGTGCGCGCCAAACGCCGTGCCGCCGCCGCCGGGATAATCAGCATCGACACCGTGAGCAAAATGCCCACCAGCTTCATAGCCAAGGCCACAAACACTGCCAGCACCAACATGAAACCAAGACGCAAAGCCATCACTCTGCGTCCCTCTACCGCGGCCAGAGACTCATGCACGGTCATTGCCAGCAAGCCCTGCCACATGCTGGCCAGAAGCAGCAGCCCCAACACATCAGCCAAGCCGATCCACAGCAATTCAGATGCGCTCAGCGCCAGAATATCGCCAAACAGATAGGCGAACAGATCGACGCGCACGTCCTCCATAAAGGCCAGCAGCACCAGCCCCAGCGCCAGACTGCTATGCGCCAGCAAACCGAGCAAGGTGTCCTCGGCCAAGCCCTCCGCCGGATGACGGCGCGCCAGAATCACCGCAATCACCGCCCCCATCGCCGCCACGCCGATCATCGGCTCGACATGCAGCAGCAAGCCCAACCCCACCCCAAGAAACGCCGAATGCGTCAACGTTTCGCCGAAATACGCCATGCGCCGCCACACCACAAAACATCCCAAGGGCCCGGCCAGCAAGGCGATACCCATGCCACCCAATACGGCACGCAGCAAAAAATCCGGCATACCCAACACCTGCGCCAAAGACTCAAGCATGGTTGCAGCCCCCCGTGGATGCGCAGGACGACGATGTTGACACCACATTGCCATGCAAATCATGCACATGGTCATGATGGTGTTGATAGAGCGCAAAACCACGCAAATCTGTACCGAAAAGACGCAAATATTCAGGATGTTGACTGATCGCCTCGGGTGTCCCCACACAGCACACATGCTGCTCCAGACACACCACCTGATCGGTCGCCGCCATCACCAGATGCAAATCATGCGACACCATCAACACCCCACAACCGCTTTCGTCGCGCAGCTCCGCAATCAGGCGGTACAACTCCTGCTGCCCATGCACATCCAGCCCCTGCGCGGGCTCATCCAGTACCAGCAACTGAGGGATGCGCAACAACGCCCGCGCCAGCAACACCCGCTGCAACTCACCGCCGGAGAGCGTATGCAACGCTGCGCCCTGCAAATCCGGCACATCCAAACGCTGCAACACCGCGCGCCGCTCCGCCAAGCTGCTCTTGCCCGCCAGACGCAAAAATCCGTCCACATCCATCGGCAAACTCGGCGGCACGGCAAAACGCTGCGGCACATAACCGATCACCAGACCTTCGCGGCGCTTCACCTGTCCTTCATCCGCCGCAATCAAACCCAACAACACCTGCACCAGCGTGGTCTTGCCCGCGCCATTCGGGCCAACCAGGGTCACGATTTTTCCTGCATACAGGCTCAGACTGACCGCGTTGAGCAACGTGCGCCCATTGCGCCGTACGCTCACCTTGGCAGCTCGCAACAAAAAATTATTATCGCCCACGCTCAGCCTCTCACTATTCAGTCAGCATGTTATAAAGTTACGTTATTCTCGCACACACTCAGGAGTCATCATGCGCCGTCTTAACTTTTCCATGTTCTTCGTTCTGCTTGTCAGCAGCCAAACCTTCGCGGCGCCAAATGTCGTCACTAGCATCAAGCCGGTCAACGACCTCGTGGTCGCTGTGATGGAAGGCGTGGGCGAACCCACGCGCCTCATTCCGCCCGGCAGCTCGCCGCACACCTACGCCCTCAAACCCTCCGAGCGTCAGGCGGCGGAGCACGCCGATGTGCTGTTCTGGATCAGCCCGGATGTTGAAACCTCGCTGGAAAAAGTCAGTCGCACCCTGCCCAAAAGCACGCGCATCGTCACACTCTCCGCATGGCCTGACATGGACAGACTGCAAGCCCGCACGGGCGGCGACTGGGAAAGAAAACGCCCCGCGGCGCATCAACACGATGTACAGCCGCATGGCGACCACACCCACCGCGGCAGCCTCGACGGTCATATGTGGCTCTCCCCGGCCAATGCCGGCATGATGGTACGCGCCGCCGCCAGCACCCTCAGCGAAGTCGATCCAGCCAATGCTGCACGCTATCAGGCCAATGCCGAAAAAGCTCTTGACCGCCTGACTGTGCTGGACGCAACCCTCCGCAAAAAGCTTGAACCGGCGCACGCCAAACCCTTCATCGTCTTCCACGACGCTTACCAGTATTTCGAATACAGCTATGACCTGAAAGCGACGGGCTCCATTCTGGTCAGCCCCGACGCCATGGCCAGTGCCAAGCGCGTCAATGATATGCGCAACAAGATCAAAGAATTAGGCGCAGTATGCGTCTTCAGTGAACCGCAATTTGAACCCAAACTGGTGCAAACCTTGGTCGAAGGCACCCAGGCGCGCACCGGAGTTCTTGATCCGCTGGGCGCAAAACTCCCTGCGGGCATGGACGGCTATGAGCAACTTATGCACAACCTGGCCGAAAACCTGGTGAATTGCTTACAGTAACTTCCCCAACCAAGTTGTTACACCTCGTCACCTGTTATTCACCTGTCATTCATTGACTTCGGCGGGGGGGGGGCTAATTTAGCTGTCGCATCCCAGACGATTGCATTGACCTAAAACGTCATGCACTCTTTGTC
>CALKWL010000021.1 GCA_938004235.1 uncultured Gammaproteobacteria bacterium | reverse complement strand
GTACACTGGACTTGACTACCTGGCTCCGGTGAGTGACCTGTCTTTTACCCCCGTTGAGCAAAGCAGCTGGTGGGATGAGTTGGTCAACGGAGTCTCCCCTGCGGTCTCAAAGGTAACTGATTGGCTGGGGGGGACTGACAAACAAGGAAACCCCAACTGGATGTCCGCTGGTAAGCTTGGCCTGGGCGCCCTCGGGATGTATGGTAACTGGCAGGCGAACAAGGCGGCCCAAGAGCTGCAGAAGGCCCAGGCTCAAGCGGCTTTGGGCCGGCTTGACTTGGATAGAAGCCGCGAAAAAGCCAACCAGGCCGAGGCGCTTAGCGGACGAGCCATGGTGTCAGATATCCTGGCCAATAAAGGACACCTGGCGGCGGGCCAATCTAACCCTTGGCTAAACTACCTTCATCAAGCCCAGCAGGAGGGGGGCTTTGCCCCGGGAAACAGTGACCCCTTTGCTGGATACTCGATTGGTGCCCCGGTGTCCCCCTTGGATAATAGCCAACTGTTGGCAGGAATTGAGTCACTGGGATACAAGGCAGGGGGAGCCGTACGCGCAAAGGGAAAGGCGGACTCCACCAGTGCTCCTGCGGACGATGACTTGCTTCAAGAGTACCTGAAGGAGATGAGGGCGGTGTTGGGGGGAGCCTTCAACCTGAACGATGAGGTCGGGATCTTCAACAGTATGCTAGCCGACCACATGGGATCCGGGCGGCTAGTGAAGGGCCCCGGAGGCGGCCAAGACGACCTGATTGATGCTAAACTCGGCCCCGATGAGTACGTGATAGATGCTGATGTAGTATCGGCGCTAGGTGATGGGAGCCCGGAGGAAGGAGCTAGGAAGCTGGACCGCATGCGTGAAAGAGTTCGCGAGCACAAACGGGCCGCACCGTCTAGTAAGATTCCACCGAAGGCTAAGGACCCCTTGGATTACCTAGGAGGTAAGTAATGGCTTCTACCTATAGCGAAAGTACTAGCGGAACCCCAGAGTTCTATAATACCGCGGTACAAAACCTGCTCAACGCCGGCCAGTCGGCCTATGATGCAACAAC
Organism: uncultured Gammaproteobacteria bacterium; assembly: GCA_938004235.1. Taxonomy (GTDB): domain Bacteria; phylum Pseudomonadota; class Gammaproteobacteria; order Halothiobacillales; family Halothiobacillaceae; genus Thiofaba. Next base: position 8,509 of record CALKWL010000021.1, on the reverse strand, counting down.
TTCGGCGGCTCCGCCTCAGTTGAGTATTGCCGGTTTTGATCCCATGCAAACGCAGGCCTTCGACCTGGCCCAGTCCAACCTGGGTAATTGGCAGCCTGCGATTCAGAGCGGCTTTGGCGCGCTAAGCCAGGCCCTTGGGTCCGCACAATTTGACCCGAACCAGGTTCAGCAGTTTCTTAACCCTTACCTCTCCGGGGTGGTTGATGAGATTGCTCGGCTCGGAAACAAGAACTTTAACGAGAATGTAGCCCCTGCAGTTGCTAATCAGTTCGGGGGTCTTGGGCAGTTTGGTAGTGCTCGTCAGGCAATGGCCCTAGGCAAAGCGGCGGGGGACACCCAGGCCAACATCCTTGGACAGCAGGCCTCCGCCCTGAAGGAGTCGTATGATAGCGCCCTGGGGGGCTATACCGATTTCGCTCAACTGGCGGCTAATACGGGGTTGGACGCTTCAAAGACCTACACTACCCTCGGATCCACTCAGAACCAGTTGGGCGTGACGGACTATGGCACCCTCCTGTCGGCCGGCCAGGCTCAGCAGACCCAGCAACAGGCAGTGAACAACCAGCTTTATCAGAATCAGCTGGCTCAGCAGAACTACCCGTGGGAGCAACTCAATAATTGGAAGAACACCTTCGGGGTTAGTACCCCTCAACAGTCATCCTCCTGGAGCACTCAGCTAAAAGCTGGGGGCCTAGTGAAGCTTGCCTCTGGCGGTATGCCTGATGAGTGGGAGGCAATCAATAACGACTATGCGGCTGGTCAGCCCTCCCGGGATGCTTTGCGCCGAGAAACACTGATTCAAGAGTTGCTAGGGGATCCTAACAACCCGGCGTTAGCGGAAGAGCTGGCTTTTGAGGGACTAGATCTGAATCAGCTCCACCCTAGTCCTAAATCCCCCCCGAGCACAGGGACCTCCAATAACGACCTGATGTCTACGCGCACGGAACTAATGAAAAAGCTCCTCAATAAGCGACTGGAGCTGGCCTCAACAATTGAGGGGCGACTGCAGGCAGAACAGGAGCCTGGGTGGATGGACCAGACTGGACGGGCTATGTTGGAGGCTGCCGCTCAGGGGCCGGCTAATTATGGACAATTGATTGGCCGCGCAGGATCAGCGTACTTTGGGAACCAGGATAAACGTCGGGCAAGTCGCAATGAGCTGGAGCTGGCGAAACTGGCCTTGGAGGATCAAGTTCTTCCTGAAGGCGGGTCTTTGACAGGTTCCTCTGGGGTTGAACGGTTCAAGTTCATGCGGGGTAAAGACGGTACTGTTTGGGCCGTTAGTGACCTGGACCCGACTCGGCGCCACGTGGTCCAGGCGGGTAACTATAGCAAAGAGATTATGTCAGCTGCTGAAAAGGCGGCTGACTCCGACCTGAGGGATGTCACGTTTGATAATGCTAACCAGCGGGCCCAGGCCAGACAGGACCTCATCCATTATTATTCTGGGGTATTTTCTCAGGGGTTCAACGGGATGGAGGGAGACCTGGATGTGATGGACGCCCCACAGCTACAGAGCCCCCCCGCTTCTCCTGCCCCCACGGTCACAGCAGGCGGGGGTATTTCCGGGCCCCGCCCGGCACCTGGAACGCTCCAAACCCCCCAGGAGGTGAAAGAGAGTGAAGCTGTTGGCGCCGCAATGGGAAAGGCTTACGAAGAGCTCCAGACTGAGTCAAAAGTTGCCCAAGACCAATCGTATTACTACGATCAACTGGAGCATCTACTTAAGGGGGTGAGGACGGGTAAGCTAACTCCCCTTGGCACCGAGCTGGCGGGGTGGGCCCATGCGATTGGGTGGGATGTTGATGACAACTTGGGAAATAAGCAGGCGGCTACGGCAATCGGTAACCAGCTAGCGCTTCAGCTGAGAAACCCCGCGGGTGGGGCCGGTATGCCTGGCGCCTTGTCTAATCAGGACCGTGAGTTCCTACTCAAGTCGGTCCCCGGCCTGGCTACTTCCTCGGAGGGTATCGCTCAACTGATTATGATTAAGCGGAAGATGGCCCAGAGGTCTCAGGATGTCGCACGTCTGGCTCGGGAGTACCGTGCTAGCAATCCGCGCAAAACTTTTGATGAGGGATTCTATCGTCAGCTAGCCGACTGGGCCAAAGAGAACCCGCTATTCTCTGACACCGAGATGAGGGCTATTCGGCCAAAGCGCTCGATTGAGGAGATCATGAAAGAGCATGGCGGCAATTAAGGAGACTGACATGGGTACGCCGATTTACTCCCGGGAAGCACTGGAGGCCGCTATTGTTGCCGCCGATCAAAGTGGTGATGATGAGGCGGTTCAGGCCCTGATTGAGGAGTTGAAATCCCGCAGCTATCGCAGCAATGAAAGCATCGTTAAGCGGGCTGGAAACCCCACTGCGGCAGTGGAGGGGTTCAAAGCTGGACTCACGGATATGCCCCTGGGGGTGATTCAAGCCCTAGCGAACCTTGACCCGCTCAGTGGGATCAAAGATCAGCTTTATCAGGGGATGGAAGAAACTGTTGGGCTTCCTCTTACCGCAGGGGGGCTCAATCAGTACATGGCCGACCGTGAAAGGGATTATGCGTCAGTCAGGGGGGGCGGCCCTGAGGACTTAGATGTTCCCCGACTAGCTGGCAACATCTTAGGGGGCACAGCCTTAAGCTTCGCACTGCCTGGCCTGATGACCGCCCGCTCGGTTGCTGCCCCCGGTAGCGGTCTGGCGGGATCGGCAAGGGCTTTTCTGGCCAACCGACTGAAGGACGCCTCCGCGGGCGGAACCTATAGCGCGGCCATGCCAGTCACTAATGCCTCCTCCCAGGGGGACTTCATGGGTCAGAAGGCTCAGCAGGTAGGGACAGGCGGTGTTGGAGGCACAGTTGCTGGACTACTTGCCGCCCCGTTTACTCGAGCAGTCGCCCCCAACGTTCCTGACGACATTCAGCAGCTGCGCCAAATGGGGGTTACTCCAACTCCAGGACAGCGACTTGGCGGAGTGTTCCGTCGTGCTGAGGAGGGCGCCAGGTCAATTCCAGGTCTGGGTGATGCGATTGCCAGTAGTGAACGTACCACAATCCGTGAATTCAACCGGGGCATGGCTAACAGGGTCTTAGGGCACGTCAATAAGAGTCTTCCCAAAAACGTGAGGCCGGGGCATGAGATGATTGACCACGTAGGGGATGAGCTATCTAAATCGTATGACGCGTTGCTCCCTAACCTGAAAGGTCAGATTGATAAGCCATTTCGTCATCAGCTAGATATTCTCACTCAGATGGCTGACAGCTCGTTCCCTAAAAACCAACAGGAACAGTTCCACCGGATTCTGAAGACAAAGCTATATGACAAATTTACCCCACAAGGAATGGCCAGTGGCACCACCCTGAAGGAAGTGGAGTCGGAGCTGGGTCGACTGGCGACTGGCTACCACCGCTCACCGGACTTTGACCAGGCTCAGTTGGGTGATGCCTTGCGAGAGGTTCAGAACGCCCTCCGTCAAATGATCGGTCGAGTGAACCCGGATTATCAGGGGCAACTTCAACCCATCAATAAGGCCTGGAGCGAGTTTCTCCGACTGGAGAACGCCGCCGCCCGGTCTGGCCCCAATGGGGGGGTCTTCACTCCTGGACAGCTCATGACCTCCAGTAAGACTATGGACGCGTCTAAACACAAACGGAAATTTGCTCGTGGCAAGGCAATCATGCAACCGGAAGCTGACCTTGGCAACCGAGTACTAGGTAGTAGGCTAGCCGATTCGGGGACGGCTTACCGCTCGATGATGGGCCTTGGACTATTGGGGGGTGGATACACCTTAGGAGGCCCGGGCCTACTGGCGTCTCAGCTGGCGATGTCAGCCCCCTATCTTCCTGGGGGGCGTCAGCTGATTGATATTGCTATGAGTGGGGGAATGGGGATCCGCAAGCCCTTGGGGGAGTTGATGTATCGTGCTTCACCCCTCCTCGGGATGTCGCCACTTTCTGCAATAGCGGAGGAAGAGGCGAATCGCCGCTTGGAGGAGTATAACCCCGAATGGGACGAGTAACGCCCTCAGTGTTTCGTCTTTTGTCATAGGAGCCTTGGATATGGCCGGCGGCACGTTTCGAAGCCTGTTGAACACCCTTAGGGGTCAGCAGCTTACTAAGAGGGAGTTTGGGGAGATTGGCAAGAGGATGAACGCCATCCCTAAGCAGGACTACTTCACGTCGGCCCCTCGCCCCGCAAGGGATAAGCGAGACGCCAGAGGAATTTACGGGGTCGAATTTCAGAATATGCCCTCGGGGGATCCAAGTCGTCCTATGACTGTTGCTCGAGACCTCCTGGGGGCTCAAGGTGTTGAGTATGTTGTGAGTCCCCTGACCCTTCGAGACGCCGTTGATGAGCTTGACCTCAGTGACGCGGACATCGAGGCCCTTATGAGGCTTGGCGACAAGAAGGCCTACGTTCTGGACACTATTGGCTCTTGGCCCGGGTCCGGGGTGGGTAAGCGGCTGTATCCTGGTATTTGGGATGTGATGAGTGGTGAGCGGGGAATGGTGAATATCACCGGGGCCCTTACCGATTTGAACATGATTAGGAAAAACCAGAATATGGCCGATGCCATCGTTAGGAACCCCATCCTGGGGGAAAACCGGTTGATCCCCTCGGCAGAGCAACTCAGTTGGGGGGATCGGAGTCATCCGGTGACTACCCCATCTGAGTTCATGGATATGACCAACGATGAGAAGATTGGTGCGCTCACCCTGGCTCAACTGAAGAACGCGGGGAAAAGTATTCCGTTGTCTAGTACCCCGCTTCCGCCCCTTGGGGGGGCTAACTCCTACGAAGATCACGCGGTCGCACTGTTGGCTGACTCGACACTGGACCCCAACTGGTTGTCTCATGAGTACATCAACGCTCTTCTTAACCTGAAAGTAGGGGGTCATGACAGCGAAGTGAGGACCCTACTCAGGGGTGCCATAGCCCCCGGCCCCTCCCTGTTGAAGCGAGCAGCCATTGTAGACCAAGTAATAAATGGAACACGTGAGTCTAGCGATCCCATGATGAGGAAGGGGCTCGGCTTCAAAGCAGGTGGACTGACTCAATGTTCGTGTCAGGATAAAAAACCCTGACCATTGACTGATAGGTGCTCAAGTGGGCATTCACGGTATCCGCATGTTGGGGGGCGCCGTATCCCCCTCCCAGGTTGACTAACACCTTTGTGCCCGAGGCCTTGCAGGCCTTGAACACCGCGTAGTCCCTAGAAACAAACTCGAGGGGCAAATAGCTCCCCACCCTGAAGGTATCGCCAATCAAAGAATCCGCCCCAGGCTGATACAGCACCACCTTATACAAGCCGCGACTGATGTCTTTTAGTGCCGGATAAAGACAGTCGTGGGCGTCTTGTCCCGGGGGAAGAGTGGGTGAAAGGTCGCTGGTAGTAACGTAGTCTACATTCACCAGGTTCTTTTGTTGGATAATATCCTCACATCCGTCTCCAAAATGGGCGTCACCGTCCAGGATCAGTACCCGTGACCGCTGGCCGGGGTGTTCTGCTGGAGCACAGTCCAGAGAATCTGCCAAAACCGCTGCGATCATCATCGCGTTAAATGTGCAGAAACCTCCGCCGTAGTCATACCCCGCATGGTGGAAGCCGTTTGTTAATGAAAAAATTGCCGGAATGTCAGTGGCCATCAAGGTCTCAAACGAATGAACGTAACCCCCGACACTGGCTATGATTGCAAACACGTGGTCGTGGTCAGTGGTACCAAACCCGTTTTCTATCTTACCCGACCGCACCTTATCTATGTAGTCCGGATGGTGGACTAAGCGGAGTTTAGTTACCAGATCAGCTGCCATCCCCTGGACGTGGGGGCCGGCCCAGGGCTGTCGTTGGAGGAGTTCAAACAGGGTTTGGGCCTTGTATGAACCCATCTCGAGCCCCTCCGTCCTCGGGATGTTTTGGAAGAAGTTATAGAAGTACGGTACCATCATTTCCCCCTTCGGCCCTTGCGATCACTGACCAGGCTCAAATGGCAGGTGTATTGGTGGGTTAACCAGTCAAACGCCCTAGTAGCATCATCAAACCAAGAGGCAGGAAATCCCAACTGGCCCAACTCCTGGAGCATCTCACTCTGGAGCTCAGTCGGCTTCTCTCCTGGGCGCTTGAATTCTATAAAGGCCGTGAATCCCTGACTACCCAAAATCATCCTGTCGGGCCAACTTCGGTTTCCCTCACCATTCATCTTTCTCAGCTTTAATGGCTGCTCATAGTTTCTACACTTCCGAATAAAGCTGTTTTCAACCGTGGATTCCTTAACCCTTCTCTTAAAGACGGCTACCATCAAATTTCTCCCAGTAGGTTGCCAGATGGCGCATGAAGTCGTTTTGGGTCATTTCTTTGTTAGTCAGCAGCTGTGCAAGCTCCTCATCTACCGTCCCCTTTACCATGATTCGATATACGATCACCATTCGCTTAAACCCCCTCCTCCGGATTCGACGAATCATCTGGTCATAATGGTCGTAGTCATGGGGAAGGGTGTAGAAGGCCACCGCCCCGTGCCCCTCCTTAAACTTCTGGAGATTTAGACCGTGGCTCATTGACTTCGGATTACCCATCATCACTCGATACTTTCCGGCGTTCCACTCATTCTGGAGTTTCACGGTTAGGCGGGGGTTATCCATGACAGGTACGGGATCCTGAAACCGTCGAAGCACCTCCTTTAGGCGGGCCTTCTCATGTTTAAACCGATAGCCTATCAGCAGCTGATTCCCTTGGAGCTCTTCAATCAGCCCACTCAACTGTTCCTCCTTCAGGTCGTGGATATGGAGGGGCACTTTCTTCCCCCGCTCATCGAGCTCATCCAGGTAGATGTTACCCCCCGTGAACTGGAGCACTTTCATTGTCAAGGCCCCAGCATTTGCGGCAGTAATCTTCTCACCACAGATTGAGACGATGCTATTCTTTACAAAGTGGATGTATTTCTTTTTCAACTCGGGGGGGAACTCAACCATACGGTCTACCATCTTGAGTAGGGGCAGGTCCTTATAGGAGTTCTCATCCAATGAAAACACCCTGGGGGCAATTAGACGCTTGATTTGTCTCTTACCCAATCGCGTGACTGTCCAGGTCTTTCGTCCCCACCCAGACTGGCGGAAAAAGCGTCGTCGGTACTCCCGAAGGCTCTTCCCAAGCAGCTTGCCCCCGTCCATTGCCAGCAGCTGACCAAACAGGTCTTCATAGTGTCTAGGAATTGGTGACCCGTTCAGGATCCAACAGTAGGGGGCCCCGCGGGACCCTTGAAGGAACTTTAGGGCCTGGGATCGAAGAGTGTCAGGATGCTTAATATTCCCTGACTCATCTAGAACAATTAAGTCCCAATAGCGGTTCGGGAGGGGCTGCTGGGCGATCCAGGCCAGCGAGTCGTAGTTTGTGACATGAACATTATAGGTACGGTCTCGCAAAACCTGCTCACGTTCCTTTCCGTGTATCACGCCTACCGTTAAGCCGTGGAACTGTTCCCACAGCTTTGGCTCCTCAGGCCAAACCGCGTAAGTAGGCCTAACAGGGGCAACTACCAGCACCCGGCGGATCCTCTTCCGTCGCATTAGGTGGGTGATAGCAGACAATGCGATTGAAGTCTTTCCCCAGCCTGGGGGAAGAAATAACCCAGCTGAATGATAGTGGGCTCGGAGAAAATTGCGAGCCTTTAGTTGTGTGGCGTCGGGAACCCAGGTCTTCATAGGTAGTAGAAAAAGGGGAGGAACCCTTGATCCCCCCCCTCCTAGCCTCCAAGTTGTTGATTAGGCAGCCGACAAGTCGCTGACCTCAACCTCGTACAACTCACGACCGACCTTCACGGTGGCCACCTCTTCCTCCAGTTCGGTGATCTTGCCAGCGACTTCCTCTCCGTCGTCCTCGAAGGTCACCTTCTGGCCGACTTTAAACTCGGGCTCGGGGGCTTTCTTCTTGCGGGAGGTTTTCTTGGGCGAGGGCTCGTCGTCTTCATCCGCGCCATCCTCCTCCGGGTCGTCGTCTCCGTCGTCATCTTCGACATCTTCCACCGGAATGAACTCGGAGGCACGCGGGCGATCTTTGCCCTCATACTTCTCGTTCACCACGATGACCCCCACGGCCTGCCCTTCGAACTCATCCAGCTCCAAGTCCATTGCACCATCCTCAACTTGAATTCCCATTGCCTCCAGCATGTTGCGCAGGTTCCAGAGAGCCTGCGGCTGGAGACTGGTGTTGTGCCAGACCTTTCGCCCCTTGTACTTGCCCGAGTCGACTTTCAGGGTCCAAGAGATGTACTCATTCCCCCCCTGAGACTCCTTCAACTCAGGGATCCCATCCACCACGCACGCATAGGTGCCATCGGGAAGGGATCGGCCGCCGGCCTCAACTCCCTCGAAATCAACCGAGATACCAGCGGATTTTTTGCCTTTACTTTTGCGGAATGCCATGTTTAAGTGCTCCTTTTGATACGAGTTTTAGCCCCACGGGGGGCACTATACCTTGTTTCCAAATTGTGTCTTGAGCTGGCGCACCGTTTCATCAAAGTTGGA
>CALKWL010000020.1 GCA_938004235.1 uncultured Gammaproteobacteria bacterium | reverse complement strand
ACCGAGATCTACACTCTTTCCCTACACGACGCTCTTCCGATCTGGGTTTCCATCGAGATGGGCTCCTTGGCGATTTTCATCACCTTGCGCACCTTGTCTTCGGGCATGGCCATGCGCTCGGCCAGTTCTTCCGGCGTCGGATCGCGCCCCATTTCCTGCAACATCTGGCGGGATACGCGATTGAGCTTGTTGATGGTCTCAATCATGTGCACCGGGATACGAATGGTGCGCGCCTGGTCGGCAATCGAGCGGGTGATGGCTTGGCGGATCCACCAGGTGGCGTAGGTCGAAAACTTGTAGCCACGGCGGTATTCAAATTTATCTACAGCCTTCATCAGGCCGATATTGCCTTCCTGGATCAGGTCAAGGAATTGCAGACCACGGTTAGTGTATTTCTTGGCGATCGAGATCACGAGACGCAGGTTGGCTTCCACCATGTCCTTTTTCGCACGGCGAGCCTTGGCTTCGCCGACCAGCATTTGACGGTTGATATCCTTAAGCTGGCGCACGCTGAGGCTGTTATCACGCTCAAGGTAGCTTAGGCGCTTTTGCAGGCGCTCAACCTCAGCAGCAACGCTCTGCATTTGGGCGCCCATGGTTTTGTCTTCACATGCGGCGCTGAGCCACGCTGGGTTGGTTTCGTGTCCAGGGAAGACGCTGATGAAATGCTCGCGTTTCATGCCGCCCTGATTGACGCAAACCTCAAGCACGTCGCGCTCAAGCTTGCGTACGCGCTCGACGGCGCTGCGCAGATTCTTGACCAGACGTTCAGTGAGCAGGGGGTTGAGCTTGATGCCGAGCAGGCTGGCTTCAATTTCGCTGGCGACGTCTTCACCGGCAAGGCGACGGGCGTGCAGATCACGCAGTGCGCTCATGTGGAGACGCACGGCTTCAATATCCAGCCCGGGCGCTTCGGCCTCAACCTCGTCTTCAACCTCTTCGACCACTTCTTCGATCACATCGTCGGACTCGCCTTCTTCGCTCGCTAGTGCCTCGATTTCTTCGGGAATCTCTTCTTCCGGAGCCGCGAAACCGACAACGATGTCCACAATGCGCGCCTCGCCAGCTTCGAATCGCTCGAAGTCGCTGAGCAGTTCGCTGATGGCCGGGGGGTGCATGGCCAGCGCGCAGAGCATTTCGCGCAAGCCAGCTTCGATACGCTTGGCAATGACGATTTCGCCTTCGCGGGTCAGCAAGTCCACGGTGCCCATTTCACGCATGTACATGCGTACCGGGTCGGTGGTGCGTCCGACAACGTCATCCACGGTCGATGTCAATGCCGCCGCCGCTTCTTCCGCAGCATCTTCGTCGGGAGCGGGAGCGTTGTCAGAAAGGGTTAGCTCGTCGGCATCGGGGGCGGTTTCAAAGACCCGAATGCCCATGTCGTTAATCATGCCGATGATGTCCTCCATCTGATCGGCTTCAACCATGCCTTCGGGCAGGGTATCGTTGATTTCGGCATAGGTCAGGTAACCCTGTTCCTTGCCTCGGGCAATAAGGTCTTTAATGCTGGACTTGGGATCGTCAGACATGGGGCAGCTTCAAATAGGTGGACTTGGGATTATAGCAAGTGAAAACATTTTTTTCACGGTGACGATTTGATTGCACTCAGGCGAAGAAGTTCATGACGCTCGTGGGCTTGAAGCTGATCGAACGGTTTGGCGGTCAGTTCACGCAGCCTGTCTTTGGAATGGCTGGTTGCCAGATGCTCCAGCATATCGTTCCACATGCTGAGACGTACATTGACATCATCCGCCCCTTCCGGCTCGGGTAAGAGAGCCAGTGCATCCAGCGCTTTAGCATGTGGGCTGTCCCTGAAGCGTTCAATCACCGCGCCGAGCGGGGCGGGGTGAGCGCGCAAGCTGCTAACAAGCTCAGACAAAAAGGCGAAGCCTGGAGCCGTGCTGTCGGCCCAAGCGGGGTCGATATCCCGCTGTTGAGCCAATTCGGGGTAGTGGAGTAGAAAAAGAATGGCCTTGCGAATTGCACTGTGGCGCGTGGGTGCGCTTGTACGTGCATGAGTCGGGGAGGGCTGTTTGATTCCATGGCTGGTTGCACTGTTTTGCGCACTTTTGTGCAAACGGGCAAGGTTGGCGCCGATTCGCTTGGCAAGCTCGTCGAGAACCAGATCTTTGAGCGTGCTTTCCGGCATGAGCTGGATGAGGGGCTGGGCGAGTGCTTTGAGCTTGGCGCGTGCGGCGGGGCTGCCATCCTGCTCGGTTTGCCGACCCAGCTCGCCTAGCATGAACGCGTCGAACCCCAGAGCCTGTGAATGAATGCGCGCGCGGAAGGCCTCGGATCCTTCCTGGCGCACCAGGCTGTCCGGGTCTTCGCCCTCAGGCAAAAACATGAAGCGTGCGTCCAGGCCGTCGCGCAGTTGCGGCAGGGTGGATTCGAGCGCTCGCCAGGCGGCGCGTCTGCCCGCTTCGTCGCCGTCAAAGCAGTAGATGACCTGCGCCGTGCTGCGGTACATTAAATCAACTTGGTCACGCGTCACAGCGGTGCCCAGGGTCGCAACCGCCTCGCGCACGCCATGTTGCGCCAGCATGACCACGTCCATGTAACCTTCCACCCCGAGCCGGCCTTCGGGAGGACCGAGCGCCTTGCGCGCTTCGGACAGGCCATAACGCCCTGCGCCTTTGTGAAACAGGGGGGTTTCGGGGGAGTTCAGGTACTTGGGTTTGTCGTCGTTGAGCACGCGTCCGCCAAAGGCAATCACTCGCCCGCGTCGATCACGGATCGGAAACATGATCCGCTCGCGGAAGCGGTCGTACGGACGCCCCTGTTCGCCTTCGCTTAACATGCCGGCGCGTTTGAGCCGTTCTCTGGCAGCGTTGTCGGTTCTGAACAGATGCTCCAGGGTATCGTATCCGGCGGGAGCATAGCCCAGGCCGAACAGGGTGGCGATTTCACTGCCAACGCCGCGTTGTTTGAGGTAGGCGATTGCTTTCGGGTTGCGTTTGAGCTCGCCCTGGTAAAAGCGGTTGCATTCTTCAAGCACGGCGAGCAAGGGCGCCTGCGGATTCTCATTGGGTTGGTTTTCACCCTCGCGCGGAACCTCCATGCCCATTTGTGCGGCCAGGGTTTCAACCGCTTCGACAAAGTCCAGACGGTCATGTGCCATCAGAAAGCCGAGTACGGTGCCATGCGCGCCGCAGCCGAAGCAGTGGTAGAACTGCTTTTCCGGGCTGACGAAAAACGAGGGGGATTTTTCGTGGTGAAACGGGCAGCAGGCGGTGTATTCCTTACCCTTCTTTTTTAGCGGCACGCGGCTGCCCACAACGTCAACAATGTCGGCGCGGGTGACGAGGTCGTCGATGAAGGACTGGGGAATGCGGGACATGGCGCTGAGGAATAGGCTCTGAAAAATTTAGCCGCCGAGGTCGCGGAGTGCACAGAGAAAAAATCGTCTGGTATTGCATCGGGCATCGCTCAAGTCCGACAGGCAGCTGGGGAGAAGCGTAGCGCAATCCAGGCAGGATCGATGGAAAGGTTGTGGGCAAGCCCAAAAAAGACAAGGCTCTGCGATGGCAGAGCCTTGTCACGGCAAACAAACAGGCCGATTAGGCGGCTTCTTCCAGGGTGCTTAACAACTGGTTAATTTCTGCGGCCTTGGGTTTAACCAGCCAGAACTTGCCGAGCCATTGGTCAAAGTTGTCCAGAATCTCGCGGGCGCGCGGACTGCCGGTCTCAATGACATGTGCTTGCAGAATGCCGTACAGGTGCTGACGGTGGGCTTCCATCTGCGAAGGCAGAAGGCGGTGAATGTCGATCAGTTCGTGGTTGTAGCGATCAACAAACAGATTTTCTTCGTCAATAACATAGGCAAAGCCGCCGGTCATGCCCGCGCCAAAGTTGACGCCGGTGCGACCCAGTACGGTGACCACGCCGCCGGTCATGTATTCGCAGCCGTGGTCGCCGCAGCCCTCGATGACGGCGAACGCACCGGAGTTGCGCACGGCGAAGCGCTCACCCGCCGTGCCTGCTGCGAACAGTTTGCCGCCAGTTGCGCCGTACAGGCAGGTGTTGCCAATAATCGGGGTCTCATGGGTGGGCAAGGTGGAGCCCAAGGGCTGGCGCAAAGTCAGCTTGCCGCCTGCCATGCCCTTGCCGACGTAGTCGTTGGCATCACCTTCCAGATCCATATGCAGGCCGCCTGCGTTCCACACGCCAAAACTCTGTCCAATCGTACCTTTGAGCTTGAGAGTGATCGGTGCGTCCTCCATGCCCAGATTGCCGTGGCGACGGGCAATTTCGCCGGAGAGGCGCGCGCCAATCGAGCGATCAGTGTTGCGTACTTCAAAGCTGAAGGTGCCGCCAGATTTGGCTTCAATTGCCGACAGTACGGCTTCAACCATGCGTTCGGCCAAAAGCCCCTTGTCATACGGATCGTTGTGCGGCAGGGCGCAGCACAAGGGCTTGGTGTCGGCCAGTCCGCCATCGGAGAGGATGGGCGAGAGGTCGAGTTTTTGCTGCTTGGCGGTTTCTCCGGGCAGGATTTCGAGCAGGTCGGTGCGGCCAATCAAATCTTCCATGCGCGCAAGACCCAGTAGGGCGAGGTATTCGCGCACTTCCATCGCAATGAAGCGGAAGTAGTTCATGACCTTTTCGACATCGCCCTTGAAGTGCTGCATACGCAGTACGTTGTTCTGGGTCGCAACCCCGGTGGCGCAGTTGTTCAGATGGCAGATGCGCAGGAACTTGCAGCCCATGGCGATCATCGGGCCGGTGCCGAAGCCGAAGCTTTCGGCGCCCAGAATGGCGGCCTTGATCACGTCCAGACCGGTTTTCATGCCGCCGTCGCCTTGCAGGCGCACCTTGTCGCGCAGGTCGTTGGCGCGCAGGGTTTGGTGCGCTTCGGACAGGCCAAGCTCAAACGGTGAGCCGGCATATTTGACCGAGGTGAGCGGCGAAGCGCCGGTACCGCCGTCGTAGCCGGAGATGGTAATCAGGTCGGCATAGGCTTTGGCGACGCCGGCGGCAATCGTGCCCACGCCCGGTTCCGCCACCAGCTTCACGGAGACCTGCGCCTGGGGGTTGACCTGCTTGAGGTCGAAGATCAGCTGCGCGAGATCCTCGATCGAGTAGATGTCGTGGTGTGGCGGCGGAGAAATCAGCGCCACGCCCGGACGCGCGTAGCGCAGGCGGGCGATCATTTCGTTGACCTTGTCGCCCGGCAGCTGGCCACCTTCACCCGGCTTGGCACCCTGCGCGACCTTGATTTGCAGCACTTCGGCGTTGACCAGGTAATGCGGGGTGACGCCGAAACGACCCGAAGCGATCTGCTTGATCTTCGACATCCTGACGGTGCCGTAGCGCGCCGGGTCTTCGCCGCCTTCGCCGGAGTTGGAGCGTCCGCCCAGGCGGTTCATGGCTTCGGCAATGGTTTCGTGCGCTTCGGGCGAGAGTGCGCCCAGTGACATGCCCGCCGAGTCGAAGCGCTTGACGATCACTTCGAGCGGTTCGACCTCATCCAGAGGGACGGGGGTGCAATCGTCGCGCAATTTGAACAGGTCGCGCAGGGTCGCGACCGGGCGTCCGTCCACATGGTCGGCGTAAAGCTTCCAGGTGGCGTAATCGCCGCTGTTGACCGCCTGTTGCAGGGTTTGCACCACGTCCGGGTTGTAGGCGTGGTATTCGCCGCCGTGGATGAATTTGAGCAGACCGCCCTGGCGCGGCAGCTTTCGCGGGTTCCATGCTTCGCGCGCAAGGCTGGCCTGATCGGCCTGAAGGTCGTCGAAGTCCGCGCCCTTGAGGCGGCTGGTGGTGGCCTTGAAGCACAGCTCCACCACCTCGTCAGCCAGACCGATAATTTCAAACAACTGCGAACCACGGTAGCTGGCAATGGTGGAAATCCCCATCTTGGAGAGGATTTTCATCAAGCCTTTGTCGATGCCCTTGACGTAGTTGGCTGCCATTTTGGCCGAGCTCATGCCCGTCTTCATCTCGCCGGCGCGTTGCAGCCCCGCGATGCTCTCAAAAGCCAGGTAGGGGTAAACCGCTGTGGCCCCGTACCCGATCAGGCAGGCGAAGTGATGCGGATCGCGCGCGGTGGCGGTTTCGATAATAAGGTTGGCGCGACTGCGCAGCCCCTCGTCAATCAGACGGTGATGCACGGCGCCCGTGGCGAGCAGGGCGTGAATCGGTAGCTGCCCTTGTTCGATGCACAGATCCGACAGGGTAATCACGACCTTGCCTGCGTGCACGGCAGCGACAACCTCATCGCATACCGCACGAATTGAGGCTTCCAGATTTTCGGTTTCGGGGCGGTTAAGCTGGATCACGATGCTGGCGAAGGCCGGGTCTTCGGCGGCCATGAGCGCGTTGAACTTGCCTTCGGTGAGCACCGGCGACTCCAGCAACAGGCGATGCGCGTGTTCGGCGGTTTCTTCGAACAGATTGCGTTCCTGGCCAATGCTGGTTTCCAGCGACATGACGATGGTTTCGCGCAGCGGGTCGATCGGCGGGTTGGTGACCTGGGCGAACAGCTGTTTGAAGTAGTCATAGGGAGAGCGTTCGAGCTGCGACAGCACCGCCATCGGCGCATCGTCACCCATCGAGCCGATGGCTTCCAGGCAGAACTGAGTAGCGCAGGAACACCTATAGGACCGGATGATCTCCAGATTGCTTCCATAGCAGTTACGCATGGCATAACCGTTGTAACG